>URTA01000006.1 GCA_900550645.1 uncultured Porphyromonadaceae bacterium | reverse complement strand
TCAAGGTCAACCCACCACCGAGAGATTGCCAACTCAAAAGCCATGCAGGCAAACAGCAAACCTCCAACTATAATCAAACCAATAGTTATTGGTATAGTAGAGCTACCCTCGAATATGAGAGCAAACGTTCCTGCAATACTGCCAGCAGCCGACAGGAACAAAGTAAGCCCAAGTATTACAAACATATTGGACTCATACCCATGCCAATTCCCCTTGAGCCTGTGTTTATGGCAATAACGAGACCACATGACGATTGCTGCAAATATAAACAGCACAGGAAGCATCAATGCACCCATGAATGATGCACTTCTTATGATTATGCCGCCATGTTGACTGGCTAATATGGGACCTAAAATTGAAGTGAACAGTACAAATACATACACTGCCCATCTCCACGCCCAAACTTTGGGTCGATTTTCACGTCGTTGTTTCATTTCTTACGAATTTAATTGTAGCATTGTAAAAATCACAGACAGACAAGAACACATCGGCCGTTAGCGAATTTCTTCCAGATAAAATAAGGCTAATCGTAGACTGTGTAACACCCAACTGCGGAGCTAATTGAGACATTGAAAATTCTCCTTTGATAGATCTAAACCATTCCACAGCATCCGCAGGGTCATAAAGTATCAGGTAAGAATTTCGTCCTTCCACCTCAATATGATACCCAATCGCGTCCAGATAAACAATCGGTTTAATTAAACCAAAATTTGTCACGCCAGCTTCGATGCGCTGCAACGCTTGAAAGGTAAGACCGGTTCTTTTGCACAAAGCATTTTTACCACACTTTTCAGCTTCCCGAAGTTTTACAAGAGACTCGCAAAATTCTTTCTTTGTCATATCGTTTGGATTTCCAGCAAAGTTAGTAAAACCATTTGACAGCACCAAATCAAAATTCAGTCCGCTGAGTTTTCACTCATCAAAAACATGGGCGTATACGGCAGAGATGCGTTTCCAAAACGTCCCTATCCCTACCACATACGCCTCACACCAAAAGAATGTCATTTTCAGCGGCTTGCCTTTCTCAGCTGTGCCGCTATCATGCTCTTGCAGTTGTCGAGATACGCCTTTATCTCAGCGTTCCCCTCGCCTTTCTCCACCAGCTGGCGCAACGCCTTCCTGCCGCACATGAGGAGGTATTCCTTCTCCTCCTCGCCGGGGCAGTCGCAAGTCGTAACGCGCTCCACGAAGTGTATCAGGCGCAGCGGAAACGTCCTGTCCAATCTGTATTCCATAATGCCTGGTTTGTACTACTTTTGTCTTCTTCTCTCGTCAGCCTCCACCATCCCCACGGCAACGCTCGCGGCTATGTATTGCAGCATGGCATCGGCGTAGAACAGGTCGCCGAACATCCATGCTGATGCCTCGTTGTCGGTAAACGTTGCATGGGTGCATACCGGCTTCCCTTCCTCTCTCTTCTCCGCCATCATCAGGATTACGGAGCGGTCGTCGGGATTCTCGTCAATCCATCGCTTGACGGTCAGGACAACTTCTTCTTTCGTTATTTTCTTCATTGTTTCGTATGTTATTTGATGATTGATACAGCGATGGCCCATCCAATGAGCACCACCGCGTTGATGACGGACATGATGAAAACTGCCTTGACGTCTGCTGAGAGGTCGTACCACCACAAGACTATCTTCTGGCGCAGTGTGGGCTTTCTGTCGATTGTCGGGACTATTCGGCAGCGTGGGACTGCATCGAACAAAGCCTCGCTTTCATCGTCAACAAAGACATCGTATTTCACATAAACGTACCATGGGTCTATGTCAACCACCGTCGCTGCTCGGTCGCCAGACCCGACCAAAACTGTGTCGCCGACTTGGAATTTCTTCTTGTCTTGTTTCATTGCATGAACAGGATTTTAATGGATGCAAGAACGGATAGGGCAAAGGCGATTAGTGCCAGCACGATGATTATATTGCTGAACGTGAATATCTTCGGCAGATACGTTCTCAGCCATCTCTTGGTGCGGAACGCGGCTCTTGCGAGTTTGACGCTCGGGGTATCGGGCAGAACTCGCACGCTTCTCTCCATCGCCCATGCACTGTCAGTTTTGGAGAAGTATACCAACAGCTCTTTGCGTGGGTCATCGTGCCGGATGCGCGAGCCTATCACCCAGCCCTTTTCACCGGTGCTTTTGACCTCGATTCTCGCATATCGGCGGATTTCAGGTTGTTTGCCTGTTTTCTTTTGCTTTTTCATTGCTTCAGTGTTTTAATCAGTTTCTTTATTCTCGGGCATTTGCCGCCCTTGCAGTATGCGTCCGCTGCCGCTTCGGTCATGTGAGGGCAGTCGAGCGGACATTCGCCGTATCGCTCGGCGAGGTAGGCGTGGCACTGCTTGTCGTATTCGTCGCCGCACACGCGCACGCCGTCGCCGATGTATCGCAGTTTCGGGCATACCTCCACAAGCATACTCACGAGTTTGTCCTTGTCTACTTCCATTGTTCGTTACTTGTTACTGTTGTTGGTTGTTCCGTACTTGTACTTCCACAGGTATGCGCGGACTCTCTCCATTTGGTACAGCAAACTGAGCGTGTCGAGCACCTGGATGCGCTCTTCGTTGGTCTCCACCTTCAGGGCTACGGCGCACAGTGTCAGCAAGGCTCTCATAGGGTCGCAGTCGATTATGTCCTCCACCAGCCGGTCGATTTCTTCCTGCAACTCTCTGGTGGTTGACTTCCTCAGGCGTTCACTCAGCTCTCTGGCTACCTGTTCGTTCATCATTTCCAGCTTCATTGTCTTGTCTTTTACGTTTGTCATTCCACTTGTTCAGCGCGTCAATCAGCACGTCATGCCATTCAGGATGCTCGGGCTTGAAGTTGATGATAGCACTGAAGAACAAGACTCCAGCGTCCATTTCACTGCCAAATACCCAGTGTTTCATGGGGGCTTCCTCCTTGCCGTCAAATGTCAGCAAAACGGCATAGCGGTTCTTTTCGTTCCGCCCGCGCCACTTCTTGAGCCTTTTCGCGATTCGCTTTATCCACATATCCAGCCGATTATGCGCAATACGATTACTATGAGGACACCTATCACCGCGCCGTTTGCCAGCCCCTTCAGGAATTGCTCCCAGAAGTTGGCAGTGCCTCCGCGTGTACTCCACCAGCAGAAGCGTCGCCACATACGTTTCAGCGCACCGAAATGCTTGTCCGGCACAACCTCCAGACCTCCCGGCAATCTGCTGAACGTCACGCCTTCTCTGGTCAGGATTGTCACCTGCTCTCCAAACGCTGTAGGCTTAATACCCACGACTGTCCCGGTCTTGCCGAGCAGTCTCACTCGTTCTCCTTTTCTCATACTGCTATGCTTATTTGTTGTTCGTGTTCCTTTGCTTGTTCCTCCGCCTCAACCTCCTTCAGGCAACGGCAGAGGTTGTACAGGCCGTGAAGCGATATGTCCTTGTCATCCAAAAGCAGCTCCTTCCCATTTGAGATGTACTCCTCCTTGTCGTCACGGACTATACGGCGAGCCTTGACCAAAATCTTGTAGATTGTGTTTCTCGCATTTGCAACTTCGGTCACTTCCATCCAGTAGTCCTTCCCCGGAATTTCCACTCCGAATGGCATGGTTATCCAGCCTGTCCGACGAATATCCTCTATGTAGTTGATAGACTTAAGGGCAGTGCGTATCAGAGTATTGCGCAACTCTTTCCCAGTCACCTCCTTAGTCTCGTGTTCCAGCATCGACTCACCGCAGAATGGGCAACTGTATACCGGCTCATCCAGCACATCGTCGTATACGCTCTCGTCATTGTCCTCAAAGCATACCGGGAGGCCGCAGTCCTTGCAAACCCTCACCAGCTTGCCGCATTTCATCACAGACGCTTCACTCAGCACGTCGAGGGCACTTATATGCCCGTAATACTTGCCATTCACGCCTACGCTGCGTCTTTTGATCTCAGTGTCCTCCGCCACCGTCAGCTCATGACAGCTGCTGCACCCACATTCAGGACATCTGTCCGATCCGTGAGGAAGCACCATAACACTCCCGCAGTTTCGGCAGAAGGCATACACTCCTTTCTCTACGCCGTAATATCCTTTTATACAAGACAATACGGCATCGCAATCATTCGTCATATTCTTCAGTTTTAGTTGTTCAGTGGACGGAGCGGGAGTCGAACCCGCGAGTCGGCATCATGGCCGCAATCCGGAACTGGCAGTCCGGACTCACCTCGTCCGCTTGGCTGTATCCGTCCGTTTTCGCCGTGTTGCACCCTCACGGGCTTGCACGGCTTTGAATCTTCAGATTACCACATCAATTAATCACAAGTATCACCAAATTACAATCAGCGGTATGTTGAAGGGCATCCGGGAGTCGAACCCGGCGTTTGGGAACAGGCAGCTCGCAACGCCTGTTCCCAGTCCAACCGCTGGACGTATGCCCTTAGCGCCGGTTCTCATCCTCACGGACTCCGCCGGCTATCCACATTATGCAAAGAAAAATACAGTACTCTCCGGAGGACGACGCTCATAAAAACATGGAAAACTTCCGATAACTAACTGGCTAATTACCAGGCATCGCCCTCATTTTCGCGGCACTCTTGCCGCAGGCATCCTCACGGATTAGCCTAATTCCGTTTGCTCACCCCCATCTCATTCACCTTGTTCAGGAGTATCTTCGCCGTCACCTCCCTCGAGCCGATCTGGCTGTAGCAGTCGCCGGCGAACTCCGGGATAAGACGCGACATCAGGAGAAAGTCCTTCTGGAGCAAGGCGTACTTATGAATAGTGATACCATACGGCTTAAGGCGCTCGTCGCACTGGGAGGCATACAGCTTCACAGCGTCAATCACGGTCAACGCCTGATGCACGGCCACCACAAGCATCTTATGGTTCGCGTTCAGCCCCAGCTTGCCCACTTCAGCATCGAGGGAGTAGAACAGCCTGGAGAAGTCCTTGGCCGCAAAATCCTCCAAAGTCTCCGCGTTCCTGTCCTCGTCCCGCTTGATTATAATGTTGGCGACATTGCTGTCGCGGAAGCGGTTGTACCTGTCCTTAAGTTCGCGCACCGCCCTCACCAGACGTTTCGTCCCGTCTATGCGCTGCTCAACGCAAAAGTCGATGATTGTGTCAACATACTGCCAGGCAAGGTTGCACATAGCGTATGTCTTGCACGCCATGACGTATAGCATATCTTCAGGCACTTTGTCTATGCGTCTGCGGAGGACATCTTCACGGAGAGGCTTTCTGGCAGTCATCGCCTTGTATGCGGCTGTCATTGGTCGGATATTTTCCATGCTCACAGGTTTTTAGGTTCAACTTTCGCGTCTCTCCATGAACGGCCGTTCATCATATTGCGAACCAGTTCCTGCACCACGCTGTAGAGGACATGGCAGCGTAAATGCACGTCCACCATCTCCGCGCCGATGCTGAAAAGGTCCTGAATACCTGTAGCGTCAGCCATTTCAGCGACCAGTCCCCAGTTATGGCACAGGTACTCCTCCGCCTTGCGCCGGTTGCAGGTGTATGAGCTTGAAGCCAAGCCGGTGATGTTGTCCTCGTTCACCAGCCGGTCGTAAAGTTCCTGCACCGCCTCGCTACGGTCTTTGGCTGTGATAGGTTGTATGCCGTTCTCCTCGATGAAGTCCATTACGTCGGACATCACCGCGTCGTAATAATCATATTCTTCCATTCTGTCTGTCTTTATAATATTGGTTTGTTGTCAGTTGTCGATGTCCGGATCGCCGCCAGACCACTGCCAAGCAGCAGCCCGGACACATTCAGTCATCATGCTTTCTCAACATGGCGTGAGTCAAGGCATACGGTGAACTCCAAGTCCCCGAGCCTTATGTCGTACAGGAAGCCGAGCCGGTTGCCGGGCCATACCACGTTCTGTATGGCCGTGACGATGCCGACCTTGCCTTTGAAATGTTCTGGATACGGTCCGTTGTCGAGTATCCTTGCCTTTTCTCCTATATTTATCATTCGTTGTTGTTCAGATGCTCACCAGCATCGTTTTCTCGAGTTTGCCCGAATAGCCCTGGAAACGCAGCGCCTTCAACAGACATTCTGTAGGAATCTGTATCGCTGCGTCTTCCCAGTCACAGGCCTTGATAGCCAGCGATGCCTGGTAGTCAGGGCATTGGTCACGTCTCGCGAACACGCATTTCGTCGTGTTGGCAGCTCTCTTTCTTGCGCAGCCCCGGCATATAGAGCGGGCGTATTGTACCATGCTCATACCGTCACAATCTTTGTGTAGCGGAGACGGCCGTTGTAGCCGCGTCTGCGGAGTTCATCGAAGAGGGCTGCGTCGGAAGCGGCTTGGAGGAGAGCTGCTGTTCTTGTTGAAGGAGCTGTTGCTCCAGTTGAGTTGCCTGCTGTTGCAGGAGTAGTTGATTGTACCATATCTGTATTTGTTATTTGATTATTATTGATTTTATTTGAATATTATTTTGAAAATCTGTACAAGTTGCACCCGAGGTAGTTCCCAAGTACTGTAGGAAGCCAGCACTGGAGACCGTATTCGCTCCACTCCGCGTTGACGCACGCAGCGTAGAACGAGTCAGCAATGCAATGAGGGAAGCCGCAGAGAATGAAAGTCGGTACACCCAGCAGAATCACCCACCAGTTGCCGTTCCTCGCAGCCCTCACTGCGGCAGTCATTATGAATCCGCAAGGCACAGCCATAAGGCCGCACTTCCACCAGCCCATGTCGAGCCGTGACTGGATTATGTCCTCCGCCGAAGCAACCGGCACGCTGTCTCCGATAAGAGCTGAAGCGATGCCCGTTCCCAGCACGTTGAACGCCAGCATGGTTATTAGCCACAGGAGACCCTTGCGACCCCACACGAACTGCGCCTTGCCAGTGAACAGGTCGAGGCCGAGCGAGACCACGATGAGGAGGCCGACCGCGAACAGGCACGCTCCGGCAAGCCCTCCGACATTCAGGCAGACATCTGCCGCCAGCCCTATGGAGAAGCCGGCGAGCAGAGCCGAGAACCATTGCCGGAGCAGGTCATTCATAGCGTTCCAGTTCAAGGTTGGAGATGTAGTCGTTGACTATCGAAACCCGTCCGGTCTCGAGGTTCAGCACGTCCACGGCCTGGGAAAGCTGATACTTGTCGGTGTCAACGTATACCCTTGCTCTTGCCACGCCGAAATCGACCCAGGCATAGCCGTGCCAGCCACCGTCCTCGTCCTTCATCAGCTGCTGGTCTACCTTCGCTCCGTATGATGAGGCAACCGAGAGAAACTGCTGGAGTTCGTCGTAGTTGCGTACAGGCTCGGAGCAGAACCAGCTCTTTATCACGCAGAAGTCGCGCACAGCCTGGTCATGCAGCTTCTCCGTCGGGCAATATCGGGAGAGTTCGGACAGGTATACTTCTGTGTTACCATCGCCAAGCCGAACCATGGTATCGCAGTCCCACTCCTCGCCGTCGTCACATATCTCGCACACCTCCCAGTATCCGGAGCAGCGGTCGTGTTCAGGGTCGTTCCAGTATACGGTCGCGCCGGGCTTCACGAAGTCGAAAGCGTAGCGATAGTCAATGGAGTCACGAGCCTCTTGAAGCCATGTTTCGGGATAAACCCAGTCGAGGCTCTCGAACATGGCATCGCATATACGGCGGTTGTAGTGACAGATGCGGAGCAGGTCGTTATGCGAGTACCAGTCACATACATTTCTCTGTCCTCCGCACTCGTATTCCACGCCGTCAACGGTCACGGCAGCGTCCTCCGCCGCGTATTCCGGGACATAGCATGGAGCGTCCCAATCCTTGTGATATGCTTCCCAGTCCTTGAAAACCATGCCGTTCTCTGAGTTGCCGAACAGGAAGTACGGCGTTCCCTTGATCCACTTCACAGATCCAATCTTCGGGTATTCTTTTATGTTTATTCCCATGTTTGTCGTGTTTGAAAAGGTGGGGTACCGCCGCCGAAACGGCAGCACCCCTGGCGAAAAATTACATTACGATTTGCTTTGCTTCTTGTTCTTTGCGAGTTTGGCGGTGCGCCATTCCTGGAGCTTTGCCTTGACGTCTATGTCGTTGTCGTACAAGAACCGTCGCATTATTCCGAACATACGCCAGCCGTCGTACTTTTCCTCATTAGTATAGTGTTCCAGCAGGCCGAGCGAATTGCTCATGCCTGTTGCTTCGAGCCAGTCTTTCGGGAACACGCACTTGTGGAACAGGATGAGGTTGCGCATGGTGAAGTACGCCCCAGCTCCCTTGTAGGCATCGATGAAATCGGAGGACATGGGAATATAACAGTCCAGCCACGTCTTCTCGATGAGGTCATAGAAGCGTCTTGCCAGCTTGTACAAGGCGTTGGGCGTTGCGGCAGCCCTCATGCGCTTGATTTCCACGAGCATTGGCTTGAACACCTTTTCCTTGAGATCATCCTCGAACACATCGCGCTGGTGGCGGAGACGGACGTAGGGACGGCCCTTGCACTTCTTGCGAGCGGCCTTACGGATATGCTCCTCGCATTTCGCGAGGTAGTCCTCCGCCGCATTGACAAGAACGTCACGGTTGAACCAGCGGTTGCGCATGATGAAGTTTTCGGCATCCTTCTCTGCCAGCTTGGCCTGGACGCGGAACTCCTCTATCATCATCTTCCACTGATAGGCGTACCCCTTGACTCGAAGCTCCTTGGTGAAGTTGCCGTGCCACCCGGTCATCATGCGGAACATCTGCCCCATCACCCAGCGGCGGAACAGGCGGCGGTTGGGTACTGTGCCTGAAGCGGCGATTGCGGAGAAGATAGGGTCGTTGTCATCTATTTCAACGAGTGCGCGACCTTCGAGACGGGTCAGCTTCTCCCCTCCTCCGACCAGATTTATCGAGAAGAGCTTGGAAACGTCAACACCGGCTTTCTCAAGCGCGGCAATCTTCTCCGAGGCCTTCATCTTGGAGAGGGGCTTTGGCTGGATGTCAGCCGGCTTCACGCCGTCCTCATCGGGGTCGGAAAAGATGATTGCTTCCACACCGATTGCAGGTGCGGAAAACGAATAGATTTCTGTGCCGCAGTTGGGGCATACGATTTTTTCTTCTGGTGTCATGTTGTTGAGTTTTTGTTGTTTGTTATTGTTCAGTTGATTGGTTAGCTGTTGCCGAGACTACCCAGCTTTTCATTATCACAAGCCCGTTCTGGCGAGGAGACTGCCAGAACCACTTGCCGGCGGCGAAGCTGTCCCAGTCGAGACGGCTTTCGATGATTGCCGCGAGTACATGGAACTCAAGGGCGAACTGCGCCGTCTCCCTGCGTTCCCCGAATATCATGTCATCATCTTCCAGCTCATGTTCCGGCAACGCGCTGAAGTATGTCTTCTTTTGGTGGTCAGTACGCTCCGATGGAACGCTATGGCGGAAGCGGTCGTAGAGGTGTTCTATAAGCTCCAGCGTTTCCTCCGTTTCAGCCGGGAGGTCAACGCCGAGTTCACCCTCGAATTTGCCGCCGTCGATGACGAGCTTTCCGTTCACTTTCAGGCTCCGGTTCGGGAAATCAATCCTGAACCTCGCGCCTTCCCTTATTTTCTCTAATGCTGTTTCGTATATGGTTTTCATGTTGGTTGTTAGTTTGCTGTGCGCTCATGACCGGGACGTATTCCTGTAGTCTCTCGATTGAATCCGGTGGAGTAGCGAAGAGCCAGTGAGGAGACTCCTGGCCGCGATTCGATACCGGATTTATGAATTTCGGCCCCTTGCGCATTGCCGTTACGTTACGTTCCGTTGCGCAACCTCGTCGGCGTGTCACATACCTTTACTCTTCCGATTGAAACGGTAGTCACCGAAGGGTACCGCTCCCCGCCAGACGGTAGGCAGGCGTGGGGAGGCTCCCTTTCGTTTGATACCGGTTGAATGAATTGTGCCGACCCGGTTGCCGTATCCTGTGATGGTCATGTCCTTGCAACCTCGCTGGGCGTCACGTCCCTGTATTGGGTTGATTGAGGAGCTGGATGGCCGTAATCAAGGCCTCTCGCATAACCCTCGGTTGTGCGCCTCTCCTTGTGGAGGTTCTTCCAGCTGCCATGAACAATGTTCCAGCCTTGGTTGCGTACCCTGTGATGAGTGTGGTCAAATGCGGTCTCACTGACCTGTCACATACCTGTATTCAGTTGATTGAGAGCTGGATCTGTCGGCTGCCTACAGGACGATAGCCTGTTGCGCCGCCGGTCTGACTCCCTGCCAGCTTCCATGAATTTGCCAGCCTTGACCGTGTTCCCTGTGATGGTTTATATTGCTGCCTTGCGCGGAATGGCGCGTCTCTGTACATTTGCGATTCGTGGATCTGCGTGTCCAGATGAGCCCAGGAGAGAGCCAGGGCATCTTCTGAACGATAACGGAGATCCGGTAAAGCGTTCCGTTCCAGGCAGCGACCCTGCGCCGGGTTGTGCAGCTCCGTCGGGGCGGTGTCATGTTCTCCGTATGTCGCTATAAGCATCTGATGCAGCGGAGGCATACTGGATACGACGTGCGTGAAAGCTGGTACGTCGTATCTATGCACGCCTACGAGTTGAAATACATAACCGTTCACCGTCCTCCGCATACTCGGTTTTCCGTCAGAGCATCCTCACCATGGTCATGTACGCTTCCCGGCTTGTCCTCAAGGCGTTCTGCATACAGTCTATGGTCACATATCCCTCTATGTCTTTCGCAGTCTTCTCGCGGTTTGCCTTGACGTTCCTGCCGATGCCGCGCTGGATGCAGCCGTCTGGTTTGCAGGCGACATACCCGAGGCCGCCGAGCTTCTTCTTCCCGGTGGTTACCGCCCTAAGGCAGTCCATTACGAACTTGTCGAGCTCACGGATGTCCTTCTTGACGTTACATACAGAGAGAACCTGCGTTGCCCAGCTGAACTCGCCGTTGCCCTTGTACAGGAAGCGGTTAACGGAGTTCAGGGCTTTTCTGGGCGTGGTGTTCTTGGCGCGGATTGTCCGGGCTTCAATCTCCTTCTGGAACTTCTTCAGCCTTGTCGCGCTTAATGAGATGTCGCAGCCCTTGATGGAGTAGCCGAGAAACTTGAACCACTTCGTATGGGTCAGGCTCTCGACCTTCTTGGGGTTCAGCTTCATGCTCATCTTCCCCAGTTCCTCCTGCAAGACCTTCATCGCTTTCCCGCAGTCCTCGCCGATGTAGAGCATATCGTCGGAATACCTGACGTAGTATCCGTTCATCGAGGACAGTTTCTCGTCGATATGGAACAGGAGGACATCAGCCAGCCACGAAGCCACCGAACAGCCCTGCTTCAGGGACTGGTAGGCAGACCGCAGCTCGCCTTGGGGGTCGAAGTACAGGTCACTGTGGTAGTACTTGCGCAGGACATCAATCAGCGCTGAATGTCCGTGCTTCCGCTCCACCGCATCGAAAGCCTTGTCAATGAATAAGATGGGTACGCTGTCGAAATACTTGCTGAGGTCGGATTTCCAACCTATGACCTCGCCTTCAGTACTGCATATCCTTTGCGAGACCTCCTTGACCACCTTGCCGCACCCCAGTCCCCTCTGGTATGACTTGCAAGCCGGGTGTACCATTTCGGGCGTGAGGTCAAACAGCAGGTCGTTGGCGATGCTGAGAAAGACGCGGTCTGCCGGCTCGTTGATGTAGACCGTCCGGAACTCGCCGTTGTCCTTGGGTATCTGTGCGGTATGCGGCGGTGCTATCTCGTAGTTCCCGGCCTTTATCCGCTTGTACATCTCGCCCCTTGCCTTTGGGTTGGTCAGGCGGTACAGGGTTGCCTTGTCTATGTGCTTGCCGACCCCTTTCTCGATGGCATACGTCCACCGGTCGAGGTCGAAGAACATCTCCAGTATCTTGTCGCTCATATCTCGTGTTCCTCCAATGTTATGTATGTATGGCTCTGACGCTCGTAGCCGTCTTCAAACGCTCCGAAGTAGCTGGGAGTGTCGTCTTCCACCGTCCAGCCGTCTTCTTCGGCTCGCGCTCTGTAGTCGGCTACCATGTCGTTGAAGCGTGCCATTGCCTTGTCCTTGACTCTGAAAGGCTTGACCACGACATTTGAGTCGCAGAGGTCAGCCCAGTCCAATGTCACTATCCAGATTCTCATGTTCCTGCGGTTTTGCGGCGTTTACCAGGCGTACTGGTTCACATACCGGGTTATCTCTTCTTCGCTTGCCTCCGCCATGCTGTCGGGGATGTAGTAGAATATGTCCTCGTCAATGCTCAGCGCGTCGAGGCCCCATGGAAGGCTGTTTTCGGGGTTGATGATGGCGTCCTCGAGGGATTCCGTCGATATGCCGACCTCGTAGGCAATTTTTGCGCTGTCGTCGGGGTCAGTCACCTTGATTGTGAACACGGGATACTTCTTGCCCTCGTATTCGACGTAGCTTGTAGGTTTCATTGTGTTGTGAATTTATGGTTAGGGTTATGCGAAATGAAGCTGGCGAGCCATGCGTTCCATTTCAGGGTAAGCTATTGAGTGGCAGCCCACTGTAAGAATGTCGTTTACATAGCTGTGGGCGGTGAATGACATGGGGGTGGTCTTCACGGCAATGCGGTGGAATTTGGTCGGGTCATTGTGCCACACCTTGACTGCACGCCACAGGACTTTAGCCTGTTCCTTGGTAAGGCGTATGTTCTTGGATGTCTCTACCAGCCCTGTCTCCTCGTTCAGGCGGAGCAGGACGTTGCCTCCCATGAACAGCTCGTTGGCTGTGGCAGTGTACTGCTTGGGGGACTGGTCAATACGGTCTCTCCACAGGTCGCGGAAGCCCTCAACGCCGCGTGTCTTGTACTCTTCGACCTTCAGCTTGCGTTCTTCCTCACGGCGTTTGCGTTCCTCAATCATTCTCCTGCGCTGCTCGTCCAGCCACTTATCGCGTTTTGAGGCTCGCGCTATCTCCTTTGCTTCGCGAGCCTTGTACATACGGTAGTCCTGCTGGTCGCTTTCACTCAGGCTGGGAATGTCCCCTTCATCGTATCTCTGCGCCAGCTTGATGCCTCGGTTGATGCTTCCGCATATTCTCGCTCTCTGCAAGAAGCGGCGGCGGAAAAGTTTGGGGTTGGCCTTGAAGGCTGGAACCCACTCTGTTCCGAAACACATGATTTTCACAGCCTTCCGCTGTCCTTCCTCCAAATCAATGAAGTGCATGGAACCCCAAGGGTCTTTGTATATGACCTCTCCAGTTGACGGGTCCTTGACCTCATAGACAACCTCATGGTTTGCGAAGTATTCGCATGAGGGTCGCTTCAGTCCGAGGTAGGCATACATATTCTGCACCGAGCGGAATCTGCGTTCATCGAGGTCATTGCCTACTTCGGGCTTCCATTTCAGGTTGGCGAACTTGATTGCAATTCGCTCCGACGGCGTGAGAGCGAGCAGCTGGCGGACGGTGTACGGACTGGCTCCACGCCATGAATAGCCGAGATATTTCGCTATTTTGTCGGCCAGCTCACGGTTTCTCTGCGCTTTCTTCAGGCCTTTCACGCGGCCCTGGTATGCAGCCCACGTTCCTGCTCCGTGGTAAACGTCCACTGCTTCCGCGAATGTCGCTCCGTCCAGCAATGCACGCAGGACCTTGCGGCGTTTTCTCTCGTCCTGGGCTTGTTTCTTGTCTGACGGCATCTTCAGGCGCAGGTACTTGTTTACTGACGCTTCGGGGTATATGCTTGCCAGCCGTCCGATCTCGTTCCACCACTTCAGGTTTCCGCAGTCAAGACTCTTGCAGGTAGCCACCTCGTCGAGGACGTTCATCAGGTTGGTTATGAACAGTCTGGTGAGCGTCATCGGCTTGAACACGCCCTGGAAGTCCAGGATGTCAACGTCAGGGTAGCGCGTCCAGCCGTAGCCTTTCGGAGTGTGGAAGCGGAACACGGTCACGTCTGCCGGGACCGCCATGTTTACCCAGCTGATATGTCTGCCGGTTGTATGGGAAATGCTGTAGTCGCTTATAGCCATGACCTTGCGCTCCTTGTCGAGCCATTGCGCTATGACGGCGCTGTATGAGTAGAAGCTGGTTTCGTCGCACGAGCAGTTGCCTGAACGGAGAGAGCCGTTGCGTCCGAAGTCTTGGTTGGCCCATCTGTGGGCTATGTCTATTGGTGTTGCCATGTGGTAATTGATATAGGTTGTTTATGAATAGTCTTGTCTGGTTTTGCTGGAGTGAGTGCCTGGCCGACTTTAACATTCGCTGCGAACAAAACAGGCCCGGCATCAAAGCCAGGCCTGCCCATTCACAACAAAATCAAAACGGTCAGTATCCGAAATATCTCATATCTTGGGAATCCCGAGGCTCTCCAGCGCATCCTCGAGTTCCGGCTGGCAGCTGCTCAGGTACTCCCCGAGCTTCCACGCAACCTGCTGCATCACGCTGTCGGGGAGGTCTGGGTTGTAGCCGAGAGCCTTCACATCGTCGCGGCTTACCGAAACAGCGGTGAAAGTCTCTTTAAGAACAGGCGTTCCGGAAACGTCCGAAACCTCCTCCGTCGCCGGTATCATTCCGGTTATGTAGCTTATATGCCCGTACTCGATGTAGTACAGCACGTCCTCGCTGTAAGTCCACTCCAGCGGCTCGCCCATTATCACGAGGGCTTCGGTGTCCTTGTCGATGTAGACGCTGGTGACGCTGTAGTCCTCCGGGTGTTCGGCATGCTTGAACGATGCGCACACTACCGGGCGTTTGTCGCTGGGGAAATCGTATCTTCCGCCGTGGGCTTTCACAGCTGCCCGCAGCTCGTTCCGCTCGATGTTGTCGATTGCTTTCCAGAGCGGATATGTGTTCGTTGTTTTCATAATGTTGTTATTTTCTTGGTGTTACTGTCACTATGTTGTCGAGCATGAAATCGAGATACTCGCCTTTTCGCACTGCCTTGTCGTACAGGTACTGGTAGTTGAGCTGGAGATTTGCCGGGAATATTCTGTGTACCCCGATTTCCACGCTCATCTTCAGCGGTCCGTTGAATATCGTTACCTTGTTGCCCTCACGGACGTACTCCGCTCCGCTCTTCTCCAGCTGGCGCATCAGGTTCATGTCCGCGTCCTTGCCGGCTTTCAGGTAGTCCCGGATTGCAGCCTCCCTCGCGTCAAGCCACTCGACCCACGCAAGGAGCTTCTTCTCGGTCGCCACTCCTACTCGCTGCGGCGGTTGCTTGCTGAACTCGAAACCGTCTGGGGTGTCCGTTGCTCCGACAAGGCGGAATGAGAACAGGGTCTTCTGGGAATTGGTCGTCCAGTAGTTGTACAGCTTGTCGTTTATTGCAAGCATCCAGCCTGCATGGTGGATAAATACTCTGGAAGATGCACCCTCGCAGCACCAGCAAGGAACCCAGTGCGAGACTCCCTCGACCTCCAGTCGGACAGCTTGTGCGCCCGGTCTCGGCAGTTCCTCCATTGATGTCACCCGGTCATGGTTGTAAAAGACCTCCTTCGTGTTCAGCAGTTTCTCCATTTGTCCCACTGTTGCCGCAAAACGGACTGCATAGCCGGGTTCTGTGGGGAAGGCTGGAATGACCGGCAAATTCTTGTAGTTCATCATGTTGCTATTTGTTGGTTTTACATTACGCTCCTACGAAGTTGAACTCCGGCACGTCGCTGTTCACTGACTTGCTGCTACGAGCGATTACTCCCTTCAGGTTCTCGCCTTCAACGCATTTCTTGTACTGCTCCGGCGTCATCACGATTTTCACGCAGACAGGCTTGGGCATATACTTCTCGCTGTTCTCCAAACGATAGTCGATAGCGTTCTTGGCGTACTCCATTAAGCTCTCCAGACCTCCGTCGCCGTAGAAGCCCCAACAGCTTTCATCAACTTCTGGAAGCTCAAAGCGGCGTTCTGGCGGTGTGGTCACTCTGAAACCGTACACCTCGCCACGCACATACTGATCGAAGGTGTCGATTTCGGCTTGCAGCTGTTTCTCCGCTTTCTCGCGCACTTCCTCGTCAGTTCCCTCGTACTGCTTACGCGCATCGCTCATCGGGACTGCGATTATGCCTACCATGCCAGAGTCCCAGCGGTCGCTGAAGGGCGTGGTGCTTATGGTCGCTCCTCCGTGTTCGTAGAGGTATATGGGGAGGGCGACGTACTCCTCCAGGAACGAGTCGCGGAACAGCTTCCCGAGGTCATCGTCAAAGACCTCCTCCTCGTTGAACCAGTCGTCGAAGCTGTTCTCGGGCTGGAAGTGGCGGTGTCTCGTGTATATTGTCCCCAGGTTGTCCCAGTCTCTCGGGTTGTCGGGGTCTGTGTCGTAGTAGATGTCGATGTTGTAGCCCTTGTATTCGGCTGTATCGTATTTTTCCATGTCTTCTGATTATTTTGGGTTGTCGGTTGTTGCTTGTTTCAGTATTGCTGGATTGGAAGCCCCAAGGCGGCGCGGTAGGCCTCCTCGGGGGTGAGCCGCTCGAAATCCACGTCCAGCTCCTCCTGTGAGTTGAAGTCGCCGTCGCAGAACTCGGTCATGAGGGTCGTGTTCCGGCTTATCATGTGGTAGAACTTGTTGAACCTGAAGGTGTGGGAGCCGTCTCCGCTCACGTCGATTATCAGGCACTCCTCCGCAGGTTCCCCGGGATACGGACGGAAGGTCGTGCGCTTGTAGGTGTATTCCTCCATGATGTGGTGTGTTTTGAGGTTGTTGTCTTGCTGTTTGCGAATAGCGTCCTCCGATGCCGGGGTTAGTTAAAGGGACGGCACAACATACGTTAAATATGCTGCGCCGTCCCCTGCCAAACGCCCAAAACGGAAGACAAATATCGCGTTCTCCAGTCCCTTGCTCCGCTCAGAATGAGGTCAGGTAAGGGCTGTGTATATCGTCGAGCTTCTGCTGCATATACTCGCTGTGTCTCTTCCACCACCACTTGTACAGGGGCGTTTCAATGCCCAGGTAGCGTTTCCACACGCGGCGCGAGAGCCAGAGGAGTGCTTTCCCTACGGCTGCTCCGATTGCGACCGTGATGTCGTATATGCGTTCTGATGCCTTGGATGCGGCGGTTTTCTTTGTTCTGTTCATGTTCTTGCGTTTTGGGGGTTATGGTTTCGGGTTCTTGGTTGTTCTGCTTCTCACTCGCACTCAACGAATGTGTACACGTCGGGCTGGCTCTCCACCAGCGTTCCGAGCATTTCAGTGCCGTTGTGGATGCTCTCCACGCACTTGGCGTATGTCACGCTGTCTACGCGCAATGCCACGTTGCACAGGTTCGCGTCGGGGTCATCGTAGAACACCCAATAGGCGTTCCCGTTCTGGAAGGCGTCCTCTATGCAGTCCGAGCTGAAGGCCATGCTCTGGCAGGGGCGGTTCTCGCTGGGATATTCTCTCGCCAGCTGCGCTCTGAGTTCCTGGTTTGCCTGGATTGCTGCCTGTGTTTCGCTGTTCTGGGATTGCATACCAAAGAAGAACGCGCCTACAGCTACCGCCGCAAACGCGCAGATTACGCTTGTCTTTTTCATGTCTGTATAGTTTTGATTTGTTGTTTGTTGATGTCGGTTTTGATGGTTATAGTTTTGCTGGTTTTCGGGCATTACAAGCCCTTTGTGGCGTTCTCCGTGAACTGGATGAACGTGAACGCAGTACGAGGCTCACGGTCTGCCAGGCACACGTTATGCCTGTTGACGTACTTGCCAATATCCGCGTGGGTGTTCGCTCTCCCCTGGCATTTCGGGCATCTCCGCTGCTGGCAGTCACGGAATATCTGCTCCGTTCTCCGCTCCGCGCTCCGCTGCTCCGCTTCGCGCCTTTGCAGGTCTTGTTCCTTGCGGATTTCTGCCTTTTTCCGGGCGCGGGTTACCCTGCCTACCTGCTGGCGTGTATGGCATACGAGCGAGCCGTCAGGGTACACTATCGCATAGTCCCCCCACAAAGCGGAGAAACGCCCCCGCGTTCTGGGAGTGTCTTCCGCCACTATCTTGCCACCGGGGGCATAGAGCATACCGTTCCCGTGACGCTTGTACAAGCGTTGTGCCTTAGACACGCTTATGCGCAGGTGGTACGCGAATTTCACTATCCATTCCCCGTTCTCCACAGCACCGTGCTTGGTGCTGACGTTCATCATGTCTGCTATTGTTGCCATGTTCTGAAAATTTTTGTTGGTTAGCAGGCACACCGGGGGCTTGAACCCGGCGCACACCAAAGGTATTTTAACCGTTCCTGTCGTGCCTAATCCCTGGGAAATCCGTAACTTTGCACACGTTCAGGGAGTACATTGACGTACTGTTAGCGAAAGTGTACAGCAATCCCTGCCATCCGTCAGGGTACAGCACACCCATAGAGGCGGCGGCACCGCCTGGGGGTGTGTGCGCCCGGTCCCGGGAAAAAATCTTTTTAGTCCCGCGTTTAGCGTTTTTCTATATGCCACACACGCAAGCGTACACGCGCCACGCAAGCACGCCACACACGCCGCGTTGCACACACGGCATACGCACGCGCAACGCTTACACGCACGCGCATATATACGCACGCACGCGAAGAATCAGCACACACCACACCCCTATTGAGTGCAGCGTGTGCTATCAGTTTTGCCGTTGTCTGTCTGTCAGTTGATTAGCTTGCAGCCGCCACGTTTTCGGTTACGGCGTTGGTGTCTGTCAGTGCTTTTGCCGCTTTTTCCGCCGCTTTTTCTTGCTTTTCGGTTGTATTGGCGGCATTGAGTATTGCGGTATCTACTCTTTCCAACCAATCTAATTGTTCCAATGCAGCACCACACCATACGCGCAATGCGTTTTCCAATTCGTCGGTGCCAAACTCTTTGCCGTCTGTCACAAAGAGTTTATATACCGGTTGTGACTTTGCGAACTTGAACACGCCGCGCAATGTTTGCGCTTTGCCGTTGATTTCGGTTTTGCCGTTGACTGACAGCCCGGCGTTTTCAATGATTTCACCTTTGCCGTTTGTCAGATAGACGGTATGGCAGCGCAATAACGCCGTTAGCGGATTAGACACCTTTTTGCCGCTTTCGATTGCGTTTGCGGTGCTGTTTGCGGCGGCGCGTGCTTTTTCCACTGACAGCACGATTTTTGCCACCGCTTTTGCCACTGACAGCGGCGTTGCAACACGGCATTTTGCGGTTGTGTTGTAGATTGTGACGCCGTTTGCGGTATTGCCAACGAATACCAATGAACGCGGTTGCAGTTTGCCACAAAGAATTTCGCCGTTAATCATTTCGGCGTTGACTTTTTTCAGATTTTCCATACTGATTGTTGTTTGATTGTTTGTTGTTTGATTGTTGTTTGTTTGTCAACGGATTGGGTAATGCTCCCAATTAGCAAACGCGGATTGTTTGCCGCTTATAACCAATGCGTTTTAAGTGTCGGTATATTATCCGCAATACTGACAACGCTGTTAGTTATCCGTTGTAGTGGCAATATTTGTGCATACGATTGTAACCTATCTATTGGTGTCGGTTATTACCCACGCTTTGCAGCACGGATTACAACCGATTGCCGAATATCATTTACCACGCTACACAACCACTACTATTGCAGCCCGCGCAATAAAGCAAGTTAGTAACCAATCATTGCAGAATTAGACCTAATCCCACGAATTGCCGTTTGCTTGCATTATCCAACGCCGTAACGTTGTACAATCATTGCAGTTGCTTTGCGTATCGTACTCAATAAGTCAATGAACGTGTGTCTATGATTGCGGCGGTGTAATCCGTCTGTCAACCTTTGACGCTGCAAAGTTAGTATGATTTTTTGATACTACCTAATTTCCAACTTACATTTCAGTGTCAAAATCGTTATTTGATTGATTTGCAGCGGTTTATATTTTCATTTTTATCTTTGCTTAACTCTTATACCACTTGGAAATGATTATTATTTTGCCTATTGATACATTTTTGCCGCTTGGAAATTTTGCGCAATTATTTCTATTGCAGTTAGTTACATCTGTCAATACCCCTATTTCGCTAATTGTTAATTTAATGGATATTTACAGCCTATTCAGTGCAATAAGGTTACACACGTGCTCGCATACATACGGGTGCATACGGGCGTGTGCGTAGGCATGCGTGTGTGTGTATGCGTGGCGTGTCGGTGTGCAGTTGGGAGTGTGTTTATTTACGATTGAAAATTTGCAAATGTAAACTAATCCGTTCAACGCCGTTCAAATTGCGTCAAAAGTACATTAACAGCCGTTTGGGCGGAAAATTGTTCGGAAATGTAGTAAGTGAACTATACAAACGGCTATCAATCAACGAATTAAATGCAGGGGAGGGTGTGTGCTGGGGTGCGGATACCGTTTGTATTGTCGGCCCGAATTTTTCAAACTCGTTTTCTCAGCCCCCAAAATCAGCTTTTCTTTCACCCTTAGCCAGCATCATCGCCCCTACGCTTTTCCAGACCTCTTATTCCAGCCTAAAAATATGAAGTACGAAAATCCGCTGAAGCCCTAAATACCTATTTAGCGACAACCTGTCCTTCAGCAAGATACCGTAGCAACGAATTTCCCTGCCACCACAAAATTCGCTTATATCAAAAACCCCGATTTTTCCGGAGATCCGATTTTTAAGATTCGTTTTCAAACCTTCCGGCCAATATTTCACTATAGGGAGGCAACGCACTTCAGCGGAAATGCCTAACTTTGCGGCCAGACCAACCAACCCTATCCATGGCAAACAAGAACGCCTTTCAGCTTCAAAACTTCCTGGAGCATCATGCCTTCAAGTCCGAGAAGGACTACGAGCGCATCGCCGCCCTGTGTGAACGCGAAGTCGATACGAGGGTCAAACTAATCCACAGCATCGACCCCGAGAACGGCATCACCATGCCCCAGTTTTTGGACTGGTTTGACAACGGATTTGGGTGCGGAGACATTTGCGAGTACGAAGGCGAGACCGTGATATGCGGTTTTTGCGGCCTAAGAAGCTCTGTAATCGCCTCAAAGTTCTCAGGTGACAAACTGCTCATCTCGGAAAAGAAAGTCGATCAGAAGGCCTTAAAACGAATTTCGGCCGATACGGAAGCCAAATGCCTGCGGATAATGCGCCTGAACGGTCTCCAGTTCGACTACCGAACCTGCAAGCTGGTTAAGAGGCATATCCCCGGCATCAACGAGCGTGTAATCTTCACCGACGGCACCACGAAGGGGCTGGGAGTGGTGAAAGGCATCGACTCGGATACCGGGGCTGTTGACCTGTACTGCTACTTCCTCTACGGCTCGGGCAGGTGCGGCTACTCCATGGACGAGCGAGGCATCTGCGACCTTGACAGCTTCACCTTCGTCCCCATGGACAACAGCAGCAAGAACCAGCTCTCCATGAACGGCATCAGCTGTAGGCGCAGGCTGAACGCGGAACTTGCCAAGCACAGGAAGACCTGGAATGAGAAGCTCCACAGGGTAGAGCCTGCCAAGATGCGCGTTGAGAGGGGCGAGAGGTATTTCTTCATGAACGACAAGCTGGCAGTCCTGTCGGACGTGGAGAAGAACACCGTGACCTCGGACCGCCGCTACTATGCCGGCAACTACTTCAGGACGCTGGAGCAGGCCATGGAAGCCATGGGGCGCGTGAGGGAGCTTATCCGGACAATACTGGCGGAGGACAGCCCCTACGACGTGGAGGCCGACAGGAAGCCGAGGGGTTAGCGCGTTCCGGTTCCGCGCCACTTCCCCCGGACGGCAGGTATGCCCTACCCCTTCCTGCGCTGCCTGTTCTCCTCGCTCCTGCGCTCCTTGGGCTTTTCTTCAGGCTCTGGAGCAGGGCTTTCTTCAGGCTCGGACTTTTCAGGCGGCTGGGAGTTCTGCCCTGCTTCCTTGGCCTTGGGCTTCTTCCCTGCCTTGGCGGCTTCCTCTTCAGCCCTTACCTCGGCCTCTGCCTCCCGGACTATCTCCTCGTCAGGCCACGGTCCGTCTTCCTCCACCTTCCACCATTCGCGCCATGTATCGACGCTGTGGAAGCGCATGAGGAACCTGACGCGGTTCTCGGGCTTGCCGGCCTCGATCTCGTTGACCCTTGCCTGCTCTCTCATCTTCTCGGCCCATTCGTCAGCGATGGACTCCTCCCCGAACTTGGCGTTGTAGCGGCGTATGGCCTCCGCGCTGAACATGGGCAGCCAGTTGTCGAGGTTCAGGTTCTCCCGGTCGTCGAACTTCGCGCCGATTATCACTGCGAGGAAGTCCTGGGTCTCTATGCCCTCTTCCCGGAGGACCTCGTTGATGAACTGCCGCCACTCCATCTTGGCCACCCAGTTCTTCGGCTTGCCTGTATCAAGCCATTCCTTGCAGGTGAGCGAGAAGTCGTAGTCGGCCATGTCGAAGAACCGGTACAGGAACTCGCTGACGGCGTACTCCATCGGGGTCAGCTTCTCCCTCGCCTCGTCGTCGTAGCCCATGGAGAGAAGGGCTGCTGAGAAGAACTTGTTGGGTTCTGCCATCCTGACGGCGTACTCTTTGTCGGTCTCCCCTCGGTGCTCGTCCTTGCCCGGCCGCTCGTTGTACACGTCCTTGAAGCCGTTGTACTTGACCGTGTAGACCCTCTCGCCGTTGATGCTGATGGTGTTCCAGTCCACGATGAGGCCCATCATCTCGCGGCTGATGCTCTGGCTGGTCAATCCCTCGATTTCCCTGCCCAGCTCGTCCCTGCCGCACTCCAGGATGTCCTCAACCTGCCTCATGGTCATCTCAACCATGCTGTCGAACTCGGGCCTGGTGAGGGAGATGCCGATTATCCTCGACCAGTCAACCTCGGGAGGCCCGTCCAGATCGAGGGGCGTAACGGTGACGGTGTCTTCCCCTTCTTCCCCGGCTGAGTGGTTCTCCCAGATGTCCTCAGGCCCGTAGGTGTCAGCTATCAGCCCGAAGAACTCGTGGATGAACAGGTAGTCCGGCCTCGTCTTCGCCACGTCCATGTCGTCCACGATGCGCTCGACCTTCTCGACCGGGATGTCGTAGAACATCGACTTGTCCTTGCTGGGGCGGTTGTACACCCACGGGCGGTTCAGCTCCGGTATCTCGAGGGGGACGAAGTTCCATGGACGCTTCTCGCGCTGGGAGTTCTCCTCCTGCTGTTCGCCCTGCTCCTCCCCGGCTTCTGGTTCATCGGGCTGGGGTTCCTCGTCCGGCTGTTCGGGGAGGGCGGGAGATTCTTCTGCTTCTTCACAGACTGAAGGGTTGCGGTCGGCAGCGGAGTTTTCTTCCTGTTCTTCGGCTGGGAGTTCCTGCTTGGCTACAGGTTTGGTTTCCAGCTCCTGCCATTCGGGTTCTGCTGAAGGGTTGGATTCCTGTTCGGGAGCTGAAGGGTTCCATGCCTCCCCCTTCGGGTCTTGGGCTGGGAGTTGCATGGTCGCTTGTGGTTCCAGGAGTTCATCCAGTTCAGAAGCTGGAAGATTCTCATTGCAGCTGTCGGAGGGCGCGAAAAAAATCGGTTTTTGTTTGTTTCCCCCCTTATGCAAAAGAAAACTCCGTTCACTACGTTCACTACGTTTCCTTTTGGGTATATCTTTGGATATATTACTTCCTTCTAGGGTACATACAGGTAAACTTACTATACCCTTACTACCTGTATAACCCTTATTACCCTTTATACCATTCTTACCCCTTTCTTGGTTCTTTCTTTTATATATTTTCTTTCTTGTTTCTTTAGGGTGGGGGGTTAAGGGGGGTTTATGCAGTCCGGCCTTGAACAACACCCCAGCCAGGAAGGAGCTGTATGCCAGGCAATCCTCAGGGGTTTCCACGAGGTCGTTCAGCCCATACACAGCACACACAAGTTCCTCATATTCAGAGAAGTTACAGTATTCAGAGAAGGCTTCGCGGAAGGTATCGCGGAAGGCGCTCTTGGAGTATTTCTCGGTGATGATGTCGCGGTATTCTTTCCAGACGTCAGTTGCACTAGCCTCCTGCATGGCGATGAAGTTTTGCACCACCCCATGGATTCCATATTCAGCCTGGTGTAAAAATGCACCACCCTCGATATGGCCATGGCGCGTTTTTGCACCACCTATTGTGTCGTGGGTCATTTCTGCACCACTTACTGTATCATGGTGGTGCAATTTGAGATTGGAGGTAGTAGATTTTGCACCACCCTTCGTGGATTTCTCGGTACAGGGGTGGTGCAATTTGGAATTGGAGACATTCGATTTTGCACCACCTGATACTGTATGGTCGTCAACATAGCCAAGCTCTTCCAGCACCGAATAGTCTCCTTCATCCAGCGCTTCACAGTACTTCTCTCTGTCCTCTTCCGATTTAAGCGAGGCATACGCAGCCACAACAGAGTCGAACTTGTCTGCGTGGAATGTGCAGATGTTCTCGTCCATGGTTACGAATCCGATTTCCTCGAAGTGAGAGAGAACAGCACTGGCCACTCTCCGATTGATTGAGTGCTTTGCTGCGATGTTACGGACGCTAATCTCGAACACCACCGGCTTGCCTTGCTCCGCCATTTCCTGGCGCTTTCCGAGCAAGTACAGCATCACGCTCAAGCAAGCCGGCTTCCCCATGAGTTCAGGGAGCAAGCTGTACAAAGTCGTGTTTGGTTGTATCGTCATATATATTATATATAATGTATAGGAGTTGGAGGAGAGGTTGCAACCCCAGATTATTTATTTTGTTCTTCGTTCCACTGCGTATACAGGGTTATCATGTTCTGCACGCTTTCAAGGAGGGTCATCACGCCAGCCACTTCCTCGTAGTCCTCGTTATCTACCATCTCCTGCTTGAACAAGAGAATGTCGTACTGGGCTACTCCGAGCATACACATCAGTGCATTGTTGGTCGCGATTGACTGGGGGCAGTTCCTACCGAGATTCCCCTCGACGAAAGCGGTGAGCTTCCCGACAGTCTTGGCGAGGTGAGTTTGGCTTTCCACCAGCTTCTCTTCCAGGATGTCAATCCGCCGGTACAGGTTGCGGGTCTTAGCGGCTATGAGAACCGCCAGCAGTGCTGTCAAAATTACTGTTGTCATAAATCGTGCTTTTGTTGATGTATGAGGGGCAGTTCTCCCAGCCAGGCGTATGCCATTCGGGGATCTGGTTCCATGGGCCGTCAGGTTCGGCAAGTTCCGCAACATACCACAGGCATGAGTAGCGGTCATAGCAACCTTTCTTGAAGCATTTGAATCCGGGGCGGTTCTTTACCATAATATATATATGGCGCGAAATCTCGACTGCCGTGTCGGGGTGGTTCTCGCGAACAGCTGGAGGCAGAGTGCCGTACAGCTTCACGGTTATCACGTCCCTCGGCTTCATGTCGGTAGTGAGAATGTACCTGTGGCCGAAATCAGTCTTCAGCAGCTGGTATTCGGGGTGAACCTTGTAAGCCTTCCGGTCAATGCACCCGAAACACTCGCCGTCGATTATCTGGATGTCCGGGTTGTCATCTTCCAGCAGTGTTTCCCAGTAGGCGCACTCATGGCAGAGCTGCTTGGTCGCCATGCTCGAGATGAGGTGGCCTATCGAGGTGTAGTCCCTCAGGTCAACCCAGCGGTGGCACTGTAAGCACGAAAATGAATAAGGCGTGCTTGCGGCCCGTTTGTGTTTCCTCATTGTTGTAATCATTTACGCCGGAAGCTGGTTGGCTGTCCCGGCAGTTAATGTGAAGATATACGGGCGTGCGCGAACACGCTTCAATTTAGTATGGGGTGGAGAGAGGAGGAGTCAGGCGGTCACTCAGAACCGTATGGAGTTGTAGACCTTGTCGATCTCGTCCTGGGTGATGCCTATATAAGTCTTAGTGACCTGGATGCTCGTATGGTTGAAGATCTTGTTCAAAAGGAGCAGATTTTCGGATTTGTTCGGTCCATGGTCATACACATACCTCCCGAAAGTCTTTCTGAAGGTGTGCGTGGAGAAATGGTTTATCTTCAGCCGGTATCTGTACTTGAATAGCTTGAGCGTCCGGTTGACCTGCTGTATGGTGATAGGCTCGCCGGTCATGCTGCTGAAAAAGACAGGAGCGTCGAGGTCGGGAGAGTTGAGCAGCTTGTAAAGGCTCGCAATCTTTTTCCGGACGGATTCGTTGAAGCTGATGATGCGAGCCTTGCCAGTCTTCTTCTCCTTGATGCAGACCCTTGGAACGTTGAGGATTTGTCCCCAGCGCAGAGCAAGGATGTCTGATGCACGGCAGGCGGTACAGAACCCGAGCCGGGCATAGAGTTCCCAGAAGTATTTCTTGTCCTTATGTAGACCGTCAAGCAGCTTCTCGTACTCGGTGTAGGGAAGGTAATCGCTTGTTGTCAGTCTGTACTTTTCTGCCATAATAATGCGTTATTGGTTTAATTACGATGCAAAGTTATGATTTAATTTCGGAAGCGACAAATATTATCGACATAAATTTATGGATTTGTCGCGTTATTAAATGTTACATCACTATTATTCAACGGCATAACACCGCGCATTGAGATACTATGCCGTTGAAGTTATAAGAAAGCTCTCAGTCAGAGGTGGGCAACAAAGTCTTCCAGTGTCAGTATCGGCACTCCAAGTTCCTTAGCCTTCTCAATCTTGCTTGACGACCCTTCAGTGTCCTTCACGATGAGGTGGGTGGTGTTCTTGCTCACACCGCTTACGACACGGCCGCCCTGCTTGGTGATTTCCTCTTCCAGTCGCTTGTCACGCACGCCAGAGAAACAAACAGCCCAGCCATTAAGTTTTCCGTCGCTTCTGTCATCTGCCGCGATATGTCTGAACGGAATCTTGGTGTCGTCCAGGAATCGACGGAACGGTTTTATGCCCTTGAGGAACGACTGCATGGTCTTGCTTAGTTTCTCGAACTCGTCTTCAGGAGGCATCAGCAAGTCAACCTGGCCAGTGAGGAACGAGCCGTATTCCTCGGGTGTCATGTCGTCGAGAATCTTCTGTGCCTTTATGCGACCGATGCCCTTGAAGCAGTCGCTGGCGTGCATCAATGTCGCGAGGTCGATGCCTTCCATGATACGGCGGTTGTTTTCGAGGACGGTGTTGGCTACGCTGTCACCAAAGCCATCAATAGCCACCAGCTCGTCGTATGTGATTTCAAGGATGTCCCGAACTGAAGTGTAGCCGGCATCGTATATTTTGGCCAAGGTTTCCTCGCCCATGTTCTCGCAGCCGATAGTGGTGTAGAAAAAGACAATCTTGGCCAATTTTACACCAGGGCAAGCTGGGTTGACGCAATAAAGCTCCGTCATGGTGTTGTCCCACATCGTCGGTGCACCACAATTTGGGCAGAAAGCCACACTGTCCCACAGTTCTTCAATGGAACTTAGCGGTGCAGAAGCGAGCGTCTCAAGGATTTTTGGGATTACACCGCCTGAGCGTGTCACGAGTATTTTTGCACCACTTGCGATGTTCGCGTTTGAAATCCAGCCGGCATTGTACCCTGTCGGATTCTCCATGCTGCAATCGCCGGTATCGACAGCTTCGATGTTCACCACCGGCTTCAACGCGCCGGACTTACTTACCTTCCAGCTTACGCCCTTTACTGTGGTTGTAAAAGCCTCGGTGAAATCAGGGTGCTTGTACGCTATGGCGTAGAGAGGATTGCCAGATGTCTGGTGACGGCCTACCATATCCCAGAGAATCAGGTCGTCCATGTAGATGACAAGACCGTCGATATAGTACAGCTGCCGCCATTCAGCAAACAGTTCGGCAAGCATCTTCTCGGACAGCTCGCTGACCCGGACAGTTCTAAGCAACGCAAGCTGCCCGAATACGTTACAGATGTCCTTCAGCACTTCAGTGTATGTTGAGCGGTATCCGAGGCTGCTTTCGTCAACGCCGTAGCGCACGAACTCTGCAAAACGGATTTCTTCAGGAGCTTCGTCACGGTTTATGAAGCCCGCGACCGTGTTTCTCGGCGACTTGTACTTTTCGCCTGAAGATGGGGAGACTTGACCTGCGAAATTATCCTCCCAGCCATTCACGCTGAATACCAGTTCGCCGAAAGTGCAGTGTACAGGGAGTTTGGAGTCGCTGGAAGACAGGGGCTTGAACCCGCCCGCAAGGAAATTAGAAGAGCAATCCTGTCCTTCATTCTCCGAACCGCCTCTGGAATAGGTTATCCCCGAGACTTCATCGCGCAGCCACGAAATGCCGTCGTATTTGGGGGTTATCACAAGCCGCGCATTGTCAGGCAGGGCAAGCGACTTTATCCACTGTTTAAGTTCCGCCATGCTCTTCACCTTGTTCAAAGACTTCATAGGGATAGGCAGTTTCAGCTTTCTCCCGGCCTTCACCGTCGCAGGTTCGGGCTTGGAGAACCATTCGTTTCCAGGGTCAACAACGCGGAGGTCGTCCACCAGCTTGTCATAGTCAGCATCAGAAATCTCCGGCTTCCCCAGTCTGTACAGCTCATTATACCGACGTATGGCATCGACAAGCTGCTGTATGCTTTGTTGTGTCATAATCTTTTGTTTGAAGCGAATCCTGCCACAGACCTCAAATCCATGACAGGATTCTTCGTTTGATTTCGATTACTTGATTCCAGAGTGTCCGAAGCCGCCATCTCCTCGCTCGGTTGAGTTGAGTTCGGCGACAGGTTCCCATTCCACTGTCTCATACTTGTTTATCACCATCTGGGCGATTCGGTCTCCGTCATTTACAGTGAACGGTTCTTGCCCGAGGTTTATGAGGATTACACCCACGTCGCCTCGGTAGTCGGCATCCACGACACCCACGCAGTTTGCACAGGTCACACCGTTCTTGAGGGCAAGGCCGCTTCGGGGGTGAACCAGCGCCTCGTACCCTTTGGGCAACTGGATGTGAAGGCCTGTCGGTATCAGCGCACGTTGCATGGGCTGAAGGGTTACAGGTTCATCGATGTTGGCACGGAGATCCATGCCGGCAGACTGCTCGGTTGCATATTGCGGGAGCGGATGCTTGGAGTTGTTTACTATTTGGACTTTCATACACGGGTTGTTTGATTGGTTCTTGTTCTTGGTTTTGCTTTTGGTTTGGGTTTTGACTTGTACTTCATTCCTTGCCGGGACATTCTCCTGTCGGGGTAGATTCTGCGGTCTACTTCGCACAAGGCATCGTATTCCGACAGGGTTAGTACACCCAGGTCTTCACGGCCGATTTGGATGTCGTCCTCAAGCACGCGGAAGTACAGACCCTTGCAGGAGATAGACTCTCCAGTACAAGCGGCTCGTATTGAAGCCGGCGCAGTACCAAGAGCTTTGGCTGCCGCGAACATTGAATGATACAGGCCTATAAAGCGTTGCATATTGTTGAATACAAGCACAATACGCCCTTTATCTCTCATACTTGCCATCTCTTGACGAAATCAGGATTTCCTCTGGCAGACGGCGACGAGCCTGTTGCAGCAGGTATGTGTCTGAAACCGTGAAGCCGACAGAGAACATCTCGTCGATGCGGTCAAACATATACGCCAGGAAATCAGGGTTAACGAAAGAGATGAATAGGTAGACTAAGCTACTGTCAATTAAAATGTGACCTTCAGCATCGAGAACGCAAACCTTGTCCTCGTCGAGACCGTGCGACTTGATTATGGCCTCTACAGCACCTTTGTAGTCGGCAAAGAAGGTGTTGATTGAAAGTCCTGTATTTTGAAGATATGCAGAAGCGTCTATATATGTGACGCCTTTATCAGTTTTCCCGAAGAGCAGCTCGGGGAACTCTGGGAAGTCATGCTCGGTACATTGGATGTTTATTGGACTCCCAGATACTTTTACAGACATCAGGCTGCGTCTGAACTTGCTTTTTGTTTGTAGACATCTTCAGGCCAGAGAATTGACTCTGCCTTGTCGAACTTCGCGTCACGGACTACGAAGTCAATCGAATCTCCGAGATGCTTCTTGATGCGCTCGCTTGCGTCAGCGTTTGAAGTAGCTGGAGTGTAGATTACCTCGTGGGTATGTTTCTCCTCGCCGTTCTTCTCGTTGAGGGCGGTAAACATCACCTTCACGCCATAGAGTCCAACGCCTGTTTCCTCGCTTTCGGTGAAGTAGGTGCATACAAGCCCCGCCACAAGCCCTTCATCTTTGGCAAGGATATTGCTATAGAGCAATGTGGTGATTTTGGTCTTGACTATCTCGATGTCGAAATTGTCAGAGAACCGGTCTCTCTGCTGCCCGGCAATGAGAGCGTGGGCAACCTTCTCGGCCTCGGTGTAGCTGCTTGCGTACACCAGCTCTTCTGTCTTTCGCTTGGAGAGTGAGCCGTCAGTTGCCTCGCCCTTCCAAGTGGTCTTGATTCTGTAGTAGTTGAATCCTTTGTCCATATTGGTATGGTTTTGAATGAAACTTGATTTGTCGGCACAAAGGTAAGTCAATAAATTCGTACTCACAAATAAAAATCGTGGATATATCTTCAAAGTTTACGCCTACAGTCTGTAAATCAGCGAAATAAAAATTTTACCCGATAACAATAGTTCTATCATATTACTCTGACAATTTGTTTTATTACTTCTCTGAACGGCTTTTGTAGCTTTGGAAAATTATTTGGTTGCATGGTTGTGTCTTTAAGTAGAAAATATTACCTTTGCAGTGCCAACACAAAACATCTCCAAAGCGATTGGTGTTACAATATAATCCCATGAAATGAATTGAACTGAATATGAAAAGAGTAATCAACAGGAGAGCAATCAGACAGCAGCTAAACGAAGCCTTCGTCAATGGGCTTTGCAGCTCAATGTCTATTTTCGGGATGAGGTCAGACTTTCACCTCGCAACACCTGAAGATGATGCAGATGCCTTGGCTTCTGATTGGGAGAGTGTTGGTCAATACATTTATGATGCTTCTCAAAAACTGAAAAGATAGAACTCATGAAGCAACATAAGAAGACCGATCACAATGAAAAGTCTCTTGCCGAAGTTACCCCTGAAGCTGTAGACGCATTGCAAAAACTCGATAAAAACGAGATATTGCAAAAGCTCGATAAGGAAACGCGAGCCGAAGTCTTGTCTTTGATTTCCATTGAGCGTAAAACCTTCAGTGGACCAATACCACATCCTGATTTGTTGCGTGGCTATGAAGATGTAAAAGAAGGTTTCGCAGAGCGGATTGTCAGCATGGCTGAAAAACAACAGGAACATCGTATGGAATGTGAGAAACGCCTTATCAAAAGCACCACGTCCCAAATACTACGAGGACAATGGATGGGGCTAAGTGTTGCGATGGTGTTTATTGGAGTTGCCGCATGGCTTGGTTATTTGGGGCACGACGTGTTGGCTGGGACAATCTGTGGAGGAACGATTGCGGCAGTCGCAGCGATTTTTGTACGACAGCAAAATACGGCAAACAAAAACAAAAGTAAGTAGCGCTGCTTCGCTACTTTTATAGCACAATGGGACAAAATCGGATAGAAGTATTGGCAAAGATGTATGAGTGGGCAATCGAGCGTGCCGGTCATACTGTTGGAGAGTTCTTAGAGGCTCATCCAAAATTTGCCGCATACGTCTCCGGTGAGAAACAGCCTACTATAAAACAGCTTGAGCAATTCGCCAAATCTGTTCATGCACCAATAGCATATCTTTTGCTACCAGAACCACCTAAAGAAGTTTCTCCCATCCCCATGTTCAGAGGGAAAGCTGGAAAGGGAAAGTTTGACCTGAATGTGTACCAGACCATTTTGGATGTTCAGGGTAAGCAAGAGTGGTTGTCCGATTACCTTGCCGAAAACGAATTAGATGAATGTCCTTTCGTTGGCAAGTATGACATCAGCGTTTCTGTACAGGATATGGCTGTAATCATCCGCAATTATCTCGGAATGGAGATAGACTGGATGTTGCAGTTCCGTTCTCCAGATAAAGCAGTTAACTACTTTGTTGAGAAGATTGAGTCCGCAGGTATATGTGTATTTTCTAATGGAGTGGTTGGAAACAATTCTCACAGGCCGTTAAGTGTGGACGAGTGCCGAGGCTTTGCATTGGCCAGCGATACAAACGCTCCGATGATTTTTGTCAACAACAGAGACAGCAAGACCGCGCAGATGTTTACGTTGGCACATGAACTCACTCATGTTTTAGTTGGTATCAGTGCTGGATACGCCGGTATCGACGGAGATTATCAAGACAGAGTAGAAACATACTGTGACAAAGTTGCTGCGGAATTTATTGTGCCAGCAATTCTATTGAACGAGAACTGGACGAGCATAGATAGCTGTGCAAAATTGTTCAATGTTAGCCGGCTTGTTATAGCGCGGCGTGCCCACGACCTTGGATTAATCACAGACACGGGATACCGCACTTTCTTTTTGAAATACAAAGCCTCGCTCACAGACAATAAAAAACAAAGTTCCGGAGGCGACTTTTACCGTACATCAGCAAAACGTGTGGGCAAACTGTTTGCTGCATACGTCTACAGTGCTGTTCGCTCTGAACAGTTGTCTTATACTGAAGCATACAGACTGACAGGATTGTATGGCCGTACATTTGAAAAATTCATGACTGACAAAATTTGATTGTTGCATGAGTCCCCATCGCTATCTTCTCGACACAAACATATTCATCACAGCCAAGATTCGACTGCCATTCGACATATACCCTTCTTTTTGGAGTGCGTTATCAAGACTGGCAAACAATGGTTTTTTTCACTCAATCAAAAGGGTTGAAGAGGAAATACTCAAAGGCAACGATGATTTGGCTGAATGGGTCGTCAAGAATCTGGATAAAGGGTTCTTTATTTCAGAAGACGACAAGACATTAATTGCGCTGTCAACTGTTTCACAGTGGTCTCAAACCAATACATCATATACGCCATCAGCCAAGAATGAATTTGTCAATGTCGCAGATTCTTGGCTCGTGGCAGAAGCTCTCTCGCAAAACTTTACTGTGATTACATACGAGACACCCGACCCGAACTGCAAGCGCAGGGTCAAGATTCCCGATGCTTGCAAAGCGGTCGGCGTAAAGTATTGCAGCCTTAATGATGCCTTCAGAACATTGGGTATCAAAATCTAACCTTTATTCTAGCAGCCACAAACACTCCTTTCAGCCGTCATCTATTCTTCTGTAAAAACTACAGACGAAATGACGACAGGTCCGACTGAACAGGAGAAATTCAATATCGACTTGCTGGAGTGTTTCTACCGCACCAGCAAGAAGACCATTCAGGAATACGTCAGGGAAATCGAGCGGTGGAACAGGTTCAAGTCCATACAGCATCAGGTGCTTGACGGAACTGTTCTAGATGACCGTAGCCGCTTGATAGACCTCTATGATGCGTGCGTGCAACAGGACGCGCACCTTGCTTCTGTACTCGAAACGTTGGAATCCCAGATTTTGGGAGAACGGTATATGCTCGCTACAGAGAACGAGAAGGGGAAGTTCGTGAAGGATGTCGAGGAAACAGACAAGATACAAGGCACGCAGTTCATCAAGATAATCAAAGGCATAGCTGAAGCCAAGCTGTACGGCTTCACTGGCATAGAGATATTGCCTGAAGTAGACTCCAGAACAGGACGGCTTAAGCAGGTGAACTTGATAGAACGCCGCAACATACTTCCAGACCAGCGCCGCATTGTGCGCCGACAAGGTATTTGGCTACCTAACTGGTCTTTCGATGACCCGCAGTACGAGAACTACTATATCCTTATAAACACAGGGACACTCGGCTTTTTCTCTGCCACTACCCCATCGATACTGGCCAAGAAGTTCACGGTAGCTAATTATATCAATTTCTCGCACACATACGGCCAGCCGATTATCCATGGAAAGATGGAATCCGAAGACAATCAGGACAGGCAGCGGTTCGTCCATGAGATTGCCAGTGCCGCGCAGAACAAGATTGTCGTCACAGGCAAGGAGGATGAGCTGGATATAAAGACCTTCACCATGTCGAACTCGGAAAAGATTTTCACCGGGCTTATCGAAATGGTGAATCAGGAGGTTTCAAACCTTATACTCGGTTCGGAATCGATGGCTGGGGCCATGCAGTCGTATGTAGGAGCAACAAACGCCCACCAGGACATCTTCCGTGACCGTGTCGAGGTCTACCGAGAATACATAGAGAATGTCATGAATGAAGAGGTTATACCTCGCCTTGTCCTTATTGGCTTTCTCAAGCCAGGCCGCAAGTTCAAGTACTCTCGGAGACTGGAGATGTCGAACAAGGACCAGATTGCCCTGTACAATATGCTGTTGACGCACTACCGCATCGAGCCGGACGAGATTGAGAAGGAGTTCGGCGTAATCGTCGGAGAGCAGCTCGAAGCTCTCGGCGGTTTTGCAGGGACAGGCGGAGAAGACGGAGATTTCTACGGTCGCCGCCGAATGTCTGATGAGGAATACTTCCACCGCTACGGAAAGCATCGCGGAGAAACTGCAAATTTTCTGGCGGAGAGAAGGTAGGCAACGCCTTGCTCTCCGAAATCCAAGCAAGAACGTTGCCCAAAATTGACAAAGAGAAGGAGCAGGAAGAGTATCTTGCCATAGTTGCTGTATTCGAGGAGTTCATCAAGAGAGTTCATAATGGGCTGGAACCAGATGAGGCTTTCGAGGAACTTGTCGCCCTTAGGGCAGAGTTCGGCATACGCCATGCAATTAAGGGTTTTGACATGGACTGGGAAGAAGCCTTGGAATTGGTTCGGTCTAAAAATGATTTGTCTGAAGCCGACCGCAACCGCCGCGACATACTGGTAGCAGCGATTGACAATATTGTTGACTTTGCTGCGGCCGAAGAATACCAGATGGTAAGTGAACTGCCAGACTTGGAGGATTTTGATGATGAAGGCGACGAGGAAGATGGCGATGGTGACTTCGGCGAGTATGAGGACGAAGAAGAATACCTTGAAGCGTTGCTGGCAATCTGCGCCAAGTACAACAAACGCTATGCAAGAGTAGAAAACCTCGACATCGAATATGCAATGATAGTCGCCGCTGCATTGTCCAAACATTCGGCTTCCACAGTGCTGATGTATATGACCATGGGAGACGAGCGAGTACGTCCATGGCACTTGCAGTACGAAGGCTACACTGCACCCAAGTCTTCATTCCCAGCATGGCTGATTCCTCCCATAGAACACGCTTGCCGCTGTTATCTTGTAGAGGATACCGATGCAGCATCTGCCAGCAAAGTGTCTGCCGTGAAAGAACCGACAATGCCAGAATGGTTCGACCGTACATTTAAGGAAAGCGTAGCACTGGGAGGCCGCATATTCTCTGATGAACACCCATATTTCCAGATTGACAAGGCGCACATCGACCGATTAAAAGCCATATCACTGAAAATCAAAGACAAATACTTCAATGGCTAACGGAGGCATGATTCGCATAACGCCCAAGCGCATGGCGGCTCAATGGCAGAAGCTGCGGCATCGTCTCGAGGTTAACGTATACAACTTCGAGACAGCAGCCGGTTTGGCCGGTGTAGAAGTGTTCAAGAAGTCGTTTGACCTGAAGAAGTTCAATACAAGAGGCGGCAGCTGGTGGCCTGCCCGGAAGAATGACAAAGCCAAGCATCCGTTGCTGCGTGAGACAGGAACACTGCAAAACTCTATCACCTACCAGCTTCAGAAAGGCACAGGCATCAGAAGTGTCAAGATTTTCACCAACCCCAGCGCCTTTACTGGAGCAGCACGACACCCGGGCTTCTGTTATGCCGCCATACATAACGAAGGCGGCAGCGGTTCAGGAGCAAGCGGCGCAGCAGCAAACATATCCCAGCGTCAATTCATCGGAGATTCGACAGTTTTGTTTGAAAGGTTGTTGGCTCTCCAAAAGAAAATATTTAGAGGATTCCCCAATGCTAACACATAAGAAAAACAGACAGCCGGTTGCAAAACTCGAAGATATAAGTGTTTATGCTGACGACACTCCCTCGTCAAGTGAAAGCATACCGTTTCCCGGCAACCCCATGGTGGATATTTACCGGGCTATAGAAACGATTGTCAAGGGTATTCCCAAAGATTCAAACGACCCTGAAGGCGAAAAGTATTTCAAGACCGTGAAGTGGAACACAGGACAGCTGGGTCGGATAAAGAGCAGCACATCCAACGAGGAGTACGGCAACATCGCTTTCCCGGCCGTGTTCATCCACTTTATCAATGTACGAGGACTTGTCGCGACTTCACGCATCGGAGAGTTCCGGGCAGAGTGCCGCATCCAGTATGTGCTTAACCGCCTAAACAACGGTGATGACGAATACCAGACTGAAGGCGTGGAAGTGTTCCAGCTTATAAACAATGCTATAAACGAGAACAAAAGCAAGTTCTCGGCTCTGACAGAACGCTTCCAGTTCACCTACTGGGACCAGCCTGAATCCTTCAGCGATGCGTTGCAGCAATACTGGATAACTTACGAGGTCTGGTTTCGGGATTACAGTTCGTATTATTACAAGGACTATGTCGATGCCTATTTTGTCGCGCCGCCGTTCACGAACCATTCAGACCAAGTGCCTGAAGCAAACCTGAACAATCACGAGAATCACCTGGACGGCAACCTCGACACTGCTGCCGGCATCGAAAAGCCTGTAGGTTAACAACCTGCGTGTCATGCGATTCTATTCTTATACAAAACACGAACAATGGATAAAGACAAACTGAAATATGTAGTCGGGGAAGCGAAGCAGGACAAACCTGCTGTGATACGTTTCTTCGGACCTGTATGCCCAGACACTGTCGAGCGATTCAATGACGAGTTTCTCTGGTTGCAAGATTATGTCAAGCCGTCGAAGATTGTCGTTATGATTAATTCTGAAGGCGGTTCGGTAATAGCCGGCATGGCTGCTTTCTCTGTCATCCAGTCCTGCCCTATCGAGGTACATGGCGTCATCGAGGGCATCGCGGCATCCATGGGCAGCGTAATATGGGCAGCCTGTGACAAGCTGTATATGCACGACTATTCAATCCTGATGATACACAACCCGTTCTGCTACTGCGACGATCCGGACGACATCGACATCAAGAACATGATAGAGGCTTTCAGAGCGCAGCTGGAAACAATTTACCGGAAGCGTTTTGGCCTGACCAAGGAGCAGGTAAAGGAAATCATGGACGGAGAAGGCGATGCTGACGGCACATACATGAGCGCCAAAGACGTCGTAAAGGCAGGAATAATCCCGGCAAAGAACGTCATCAAGACCCCGAAACAGGTCAGCGACAGCATCCGTGAGAAAATTGACGGCATTGCAAGTGCGGAATCCCTGCGAGAAATAATGGGAGCTGCGGTTGATGAGAATAAACTAATCAGCAAAACCCTTGCTATTCTTCATCAAAACAAAATAGCTGAAACCCAAGCAAAAAAGGTAATGGAACAAGAAAACACTCTTTTCGATGCTCTTTTCGCTCAACTTGGACTGCCTAAGGACACGCCGGCTGCAACCGTTACTTCTCGCATCGGTGAACTGATGTCTGCCCAAAGCGAACTCAAGGACGTGAAGTCCCAGTTCGAGGCTCTGAACATCAAGTACAAGGGCAAGGAAGCTGAAGTGTCAAACCTTCAGACAAAGCTGACCGAAACAGAAGCAAAGCTGAAAGAATACCAGGACGCTGAAGCCGCAGCCAAGGTTGCAGAGCGCGAAGCACTGGTGCAGTCCGCAATAGACGCGAACAAGATTCCGGCAGAATCCAAGAACGACTGGCTCGCTATGGCTGAAGTTCATTTCGAGACCGTCAAGGCTACGCTGGCTTCAATCCCGGCACGCGAGGTGATTACTGACGAGATTGCCAATGACAAGCAGAACGTTGACGACGCCATAGCCAACGCGACCAAGACAGCTGAAAAGCTCATGGACGAGAAGGTTAAGGAAGTCCTCGGCGAGAATTTTGAACTTCGTAAATTTGGAAACACACACTAATCAATGGCTGCTATAAATTACGCCGGCAATACCTATTCTGGTGAAGTCCTTGAAGACCTGCTTCGATATACAGTCGAGGAGAATGACACTTTCAAGGAAGGCCTGATACATATTCGCACCGGCATCCAAAAGAAATTTGTTCTTCCGCACATCAACTTGGGCAAGATCGTTCAGGACAATGTGCCGACCCCTAATTCCACCCACGGCGGACAGACAGAAAGCGACGCGACTTTCAACCAGTACACCATCTCCGAGCGTTACCTCGTTCCAGAGGACTTCATGATTTACCTGGAGTTCAATCCTCGCGACTTTGAGCAGTACTGGCGTCCCTTCCAGCCCGAAGGCCCGCTCGTGTTCCGTGACCTTGACCCCAGAGTTCAGGCAAAGATGCTGCGACTTCTCCTCGACAAGAAGGATCAGTACATCAACGACTCCATTTGGGGTGCGCGTCTTGGCGGCAAGGATACCTCGAAGGTAACTGGCCCGACAACCATCACTGACGCTGTTGTGCTTGGCGGCGACTCTGCTGCCGGCCCGATGAAGTACTTCAATGGTGCATTGATGCGTGCAATCCTCAACCTCGCAGAGCAGGGCAAATCAAGCGGCGCAGATGCCAACGAGCTTGCTTCAGGCAAGGTTCTTCTGGCTGGCAACGCTGAAATCACCACTGGCAAGGGTGTCGAGGACGCTCTCTATGCAATGTGGCGCAAGTGTCCTAAGCAGATCCGCAAGCACAGCGCACTCAAGTTCGTAATGGGTTGGGATATGTGGGACCTCTACGACCAGTACCTGACCAGCAAGGACGTGAAGTATGTCGAGAACCCCGATGTCAACAAGTACCGCTTCAAGGGCAAGCGCATCGTTGTCATCAACGGTATCCCCGACAGCACCATATTCCTCGGCAAGTTCACCCCTGATGAGAACTCCTGCCTCTGGATGGGCGTTGACTACGCTACCGACCAGGAGTCAATCAAGGTAGAGCGCTTGCAGGCGAACTCCGAGCTGTTCTTCTTCCAGATGCGTCTCAAGATGGACGTGAACCTCGTCCTTCCGGGTGAGATAATCGTCTGGACTCCTTACAAGATAGCTGCGTAAGAAACTGAGATATTAACCAAGGGAAGGGAGTGGAGAAACAAACGAAGCTCCGCCCCCTTCCTTCTAATTAGAAACAATAATGGCACAGCGAGTAAAAGCAATGGCGGACGTTCAGTCGCAGGACGACGAGCAGACACCGGCCGCAGGAACTACGGATACTGGAGACACTGGAAAGACCGAGACTGCGGAGATAACCGATGAAGTGAAGGCTATAGTTGCTGAATTTCCCCAGCACGAAACTATATATGTTGACCGCATAGGCGGCGTGTTTGTTCCCGGTACGCCTGAAAACCTGCGGATGGGAGCGAAATTGTATTCCAACCCCTACTACACGAAGTAAAACCAAAAAAGTATTTGAGCAATGGCATTAGGCGGTGTACGCATGACCGACTCCAACGGCAACATCGGTGCGGAAAGCACCAGTCTCGCCGAGAAGGTTTGCGGTCTTCTTTTTGACGTTTCCGGACAGGAGAAAATCTGGACGGAAGGTGTCGGTGCCACGCTGGCTGACAAGTTCAAGGACACTGTTGTAGAGTTCAACAACCTTGACGAGGTTAAGGCTGCTGGCATAACGGCATACACTGGAGAGGTTGACTCTTCAGGCGTGAGCCAGGATTTCTTCATGGGAATCCCATACTACCATATTGAGCATTTCTTCCAGATCAACGGAGGTTCGGGCCGCTTGTTCGTGGCCTTCGCAGACTGCAAGAACGACTGGAACGCAATCGTCAATATGCAGAAGGAGGCTGACGGAGAAATCAGCCAGTTCGGCGTATGGACAGAACAGAGCCTGTGGCGTGAGACTGACAAGTCCGCTGAAACATACGCTGTTGACATCGTTCAGGACCTTCAGCTTGTGGCCAAGACGCTTGCCAACGAGTATTTCGCTCCAGCTCACATCCTTCTCTGCGCTAACACGGCAAAGATCAAGAAGGCTGACGGTACGGATGACAAGGTAGTGTTCAGCAAGATACCGAGCTGCATTATGGACTGCCGCTATGTATCGGTGCTGCTTTCTCAGGGCATTGACACTGATGTACGGGCTATGCACCTTGCGCTTGACTCGGCCACGCCCATCGGAATTGTCGGCGCGGCTCTCGGTGTATTGGCTACCTCCAATGTGGCTGAAAGCATCGGTTACGTCATGAACCACGAGATGCAGGCATACTTCCCCGACATCGAGTTCGGTTTCGGCGACGTGACCAAGACAGGCGACGCATATACGAACACAACGCGCTATTCGTCTCTGACAAGCACCCAGCTTGACCACCTCGATGACCTCGGCTATGTGTTCCTCTGCAAGTATACAGGTCTTCCCGGCAAGGTATATTTCTCCGGCGACCAGTCTTGTTCCGAGGATGACTACCGCACCATCTCGAGAAACCGTGTAATCAACAAGTCTCGCAGACTTGTCCGCACAGTCCTTCTCCCGTATGTGAACTCGCCTATCAAGGTAGACCCGACAACTGGTGCGCTCTCTGCGGCTCAGATAACGGTGTTCACCAACAAAATAACCGACGTTCTGAACGCCATGGTATCGGCCGAGGAGATTTCGGGCATCGGCAAGGTCAACATCCCTGCTTCCCAGAACATTCTTAAAAATGACAAGCTGATGATCAGCTATACCCTCGTTCCTGTGGGTACATCGAAACTTATTGACGTAACCGAAGGGTTTGTACTTCACGCATAACTAAATGGCAACAATAGTAAATAACGTAGCCTACTCCTGGTCTATGGTCCAGCTGACGGCTGAAGGCCTGACTGGAACGAACTCCGCCAATCCGCTCATCCTCCAGGGCGTGTCGGGTATAAAGTGGAACATCAAGCGCAACGTAAAGACCAACTACGGCCTTGGCGGCGAACCGGTCAACAGGGGTTTCGGCAACCGTGAATACACGGCATCTATCACGATGGACTACAACACCCAGACCCAGCTCCGCGCCTACAAGGGTACGCTGATGGCTCTTGGCGAGTTTGACCTCGTGATTTCCTGGGCGAATGAGCTCGGCACAGACGACTGGACTACGGAGACCGTGACGCTGAAGGGTTGTCTCTTCACAGAGGACGGCATGGAGGCAGAACAAGACGACACCAACCTCACCAAGGAGTTTGAGCTGAATCCGTTCAAGATCATCCTTTCAACGAAGTGATCTGATTCATAGTTGTTTCAATAGGGTTAGTTGGGACAGGGCTGCTCGGAGATGAGCAGCCCTGTTTCTTTTAGCGACGCATCTATTTCTTTGATTTACAGCATCTAAAACATTACACCCATGATTGTTCGCATAAAAGATTTTTCACTAAGTCCTGGCCCAAGATATATCAACCAAGGGTCAGATTCTGGAGAGCAATTCTACTGTGAAGTTCTGAAGAAGCAGTTTGTGACAGCCTCCATTTCCAATGCCAAAATCGTCATTGACCTCGATGGAGTTAATGGATATTTATCTTCGTTTCTCGATGAGGTTTTTGGTCGATTGGTTTTCGACTTCGGGAAGGACGAAGTTTGTTCACGGCTCTCTATCACTTCAAAAGAAGAGCCATCTTGGATTGCCATGATTGAAGACCGCACATATCCAGAATGGGAGAAACGTAGAAAAATGAACAGCATCAATAAGCCCCTATATGATTGCTGATTATTTTGACTAAACTTTTGAACCTCCAATAAAACGCATCCTTCACCTTCCTACTATTCATTGATAGAATCCAAATAACTTAACTGTAGCAATTATGGACTATCAAAACGAACTTCTGGAGCAGGAGAACGACGCACTCTCACCTGAACTCCAAGCAGAAATCGAGAAGAAGGTCAAGGAACTGAAAGAGAAGGATGCCTCGCTGAAGGTTGTCTTCCCGATGATGGTGGAAGGCGCAGACTACGACGACAAGAAACAGTACATCGCCTACTTCCGCCAGCCCTCATTCCAGGCCTTCAGCAAGTACCTCACGGCAAGTCAGAAAGGCAACAACGCAGTAGCGATGCGCCAGCTGGCATACGACTGCTTCCTCGACGGCGACAAGGAACTCATCGACGACGAGTCTCTCTTCCTCTTCGGGCTCATGGGACAGTTCTCCCAGATGATTGAGATGCGTAACGGCCGTCTCATAAATTTATCGAAGCCTCGGAAGTAAAGGACAACGAATATCTGCGGCACAAGCTGATATATATTCGGCACTACTTTCCGGGGGTGAATCTGGAGACCATGTCTGATGAGGAGTTTGCCGAGCTGGCGAATGAAGCCGAATGGTTCCACGTCCAGCAGATAAAGGTAAATCAGGTCAAGACACTTGGTATGTTGTCATGATATATATATGATATAAGGGTGGAACGCATCGGGGCTATTCCTGGTGCGTTCTTGCTTTTCATCCAAAACGACTAAACTGTATCAGTCAATTTCCAAATCGACAGAAGCATGATATTCATCACTTGAAGATGACAATGCCAAGTGAAATTTAATTGGGGTTTTATGTAGTTCTTTTGGCAATGGTTTCCTTTTTGTTTGTTCGAGACGGCTTAAAGGGATTGTGTCTTTTCGTTTGCTTACGAGCGTCCAAAATATTTGTGCATCAGATCCTTTAGTCATTTCACCATTAGGATTATTTGTGTTTTCTCGTTCTTGGGATGCGCGTAGCAAATCACCTGCAATCTTATCATCGAACTTTGACGCAGCAATCACAAAATGAACCGACAATGGATTAACACTATCTGTACAGCAAAGAGACAACCAAGTATGAAATTTCATATAAGACATTGCCAACTGGGGCATCACATCATTCACAAACGTTTTCAACCCTAACGTGGACTTCATTTCAGTAAATATAATATGCTCATTGTTGTTATAGTCTACAAGAAATGCAACACCGTCACAGTTGCAATCTCGAAGTTTTGTTGACAAGTTTCTGAAGTAAGAATTTCCGTCAAAAACTGATTTTCCGCCAGTCCTTGATTTTCCGCCATAAAAATGGCGACCAAAAACCGTAAAGACTCCTCCTGATTGAATCCGAAGTTCTCGCAGGGTTATGTCTTTGTCTTGACCATGTTCTCTGATAACACAAAAATCCCGAACAACAGCTCTGAACTTTTTTGTGTTATCATACAAGTCAAAAAACGAATCACAGAGAGTAGTCATCTTGCATTGCCTCCTCCAGTAAATCTTGATAACTCAAGTTTTGTACAATCGCATCTCTGAATGACGTAAATGGAACTCCATTCTCAAGGTTTTGCTCTATGATATGAGAAGTCCCATCACTATGCTTCTCCAACAGGTAAGCTCGGACATTAGATGGTGAAATCACAATATCCTGTGTTATCCCAGTTTTTTCTGATAATTCAGAAACGATTTCCGAATCATCTCCAAATCGCTTGCAAATTCGATCAAACAACATTATCTCATTAAGGCGACGGAGAAAGTAATCACTATGAGTCGTTATCTGCAAAATAGAGCCGCAATGGCAAAACGCGCCCACAATATCCGCCATCATTCGTTGTTTCAATGGGTGTAAATGAACTTCGGGTTCTTCAATAAGGACAGCGCATTTACTTACGTCTACATTGTTGGCCAGTATCTGCAATGGTGCAATTTCTTTTACAGATGCAGCAGCAGCTGACACTGGTATAGTCAACCCTCTTGTAGTATAGACATATTTTGCGTCAACTCTCTTCACTTCACCATCCTGAATATGCTGGAACAATTTCAATACATTTTCAGGAGCAGATTGCGGTCTGGGCTTAGCCTTTATCAACTCTGACATACCAGCGACAAATTCAGAATACATTCCTGCATTGGGAATTATCTGCTCAGACAAGAGCGGACCTCGGGAGGGAGGCAGCACAAATGTGCTTTCAAGTCCGCGATAGTCGCCTATGATCGTTTTAATCAAAAAGTGCCGCAATAAAACCGACAATGGGGACTCTTCAAATTGAGCGCCGACCTGTGTTCTATAACTAAGGGAATCCAAAGAAAGAACTATATTTGTCACCTCTGCATCAACCAAGCCACTCCGATCCTTCTTGTAACTGAACTCAATATATTCAGGTATAGATTCGGGCAATTTCACTTCAATATCCCCCACAAGACCTTGGTAGCCCAGCATATACTGCAAATATACGATGACATCGCCTGACATCCATTCTTCTAAATCTTTTTTTGCAATCGTCAATGCACAACCAGAAGCTCCGAACCCCTTGGACTCAGGATAATAATCATACTTGAGTTTGTCTGTAAAAAAATGATTGAGAGTACTGCTATTGAGCATCAACTCAAAGAAATAATGGCATAATATGGCAACATAACTTTTGCCAAGCCCAGACTCTCCAGAAAACACCATAAGGGGTGCTATCTTGATTGTTGAGTTCCGAACTCGTCCCAAAGTGTTGATTTTCACCTCTATTTCTTTCATAATCGGATTAGGTTTAGGTGCTGGCATAGTGTACATATAGGCTGATGCAAAGGTACAACAAATCCACCAGCCTTGCAATACCTGATGCCTGTATTTGTCCGTAAAACGCCGCGATATGCCTCAAAGTTTCCGCCCCCCTTTCACACAATTCGCCCTCTTCAGCACTATTCTTCATAAACTCATAATCTGAATTAGCCATGGCCAACTATCAGGTCACATATCAGGTCAACGTATTGACCGAAAACGCCATCAAAAGCATCGAGGCTTTTACGGCGGCAACCAAGCAGCTTACCAACGCGGCAGAACCGTTCCGCAAGGTAAGCCGGGCTCTCAACAAACTGAAGACCCAGATGGACGGATTGTCGAAGAAAGCCCCCACCATCCAAATAAAAACCAGTCAAGCAGAGCAGCGAATCAACAGGCTTCTGGGCAAGTTGCGTCAGCTGAAGAAAGAGGCAAACCTTGTCGCTTCAGTCATGCCCGGCGCAGCACCTGTTGGAGGTGGAAAAGCAGCAGGAAAAGCGCCCCGGTCTACTACCGCGACCGCAGCAGCTCCGCCGCCAGTAACCAAGCCTTACGCATCGGCATACGCGGCAACCAGCCCGTACCGCAATGCGGGGCGCGTGAGATCGATATGGCCAAACCGTCCAAAGGATATAGTCTACAAGACTTTCGGCCCGACTCAGCTCACCGCAAACGGAGGCATGGCAATCGATATGCTGAAGGGCATGGGTATCGCATACGGTATCGCCGGCATAGGAGCTCTGTTCAACAATATCCTTAACGATTCGGTTGCATACGACAACACCATGAAGACCGTCGAGAACATCCTGAAGAGCCACGACAAGTTGGACGACTTCGCAGGGCGGTTTTCCTTGATGCAGCGCACGGTGCGTGATGTCGGCTTGGAAACGAAGTTCAAGGTGACTGAGGTTGCGGACGCGGCCAAGTTCCTTGCTATGGCAGGCCTGGACGTGGATGCTATCCGAAACGCGATACGTCCTATTGCTGATATTGCCCTCGTAGGTGACACGGATTTGGGACAGACTGCGGACTTGGTTACTAATATCATGACTGCATACAACATCGTACCTGAAAAAATGCGTAATGCAGCTGATGTCATGGTCAACACGTTCACGATGTCTAACACCACGCTGACGGAAATCGCAGAGGCCTACAAGTATTCTGCATCGCTTCTTTCAGCGGCGGACGTGCCTTTTGAACATTCGGCTGCTGCAATCGGTATTCTGGGCAATGCAGGTATCAAGGGATCGCAAGCTGGTACTACCTTGCGTACCATTATGGGCAACATTGTCAACCCAACCAAGAAGCAGCAGAAGGCTTGGGACAAAGCTGAGGTAAATCCTGGAAAGGGCAATGACAGAAAAGATCTCATAGACGTATTCAACGAGCTTGCTCAAAAGAACCTCGACATCAGTGTGTTCTACCAGATGTTCCATAAGACCGCTGCGGCCGGTGCTGTCGCGCTTGTCAAACACGTTCAGGAATGGAACGAGATCATAGCCGAAAACTTCCTCTCCCAAGGCATGGCCAAGCGGCTTGCCGACGAGAAGAAGAACACCATCCAAGGACTTTGGGCGCAGCTTACGTCAGTCTTCCAGGACAACGGCGTGACTGCATTTTCCAAAGTTGACGGCGTGATAAGGAACGCGCTGAGGACAGGCATAGAATGGCTGAAGAGCGGGGAAGCCAAGAAAGCCTTCGACGAGGCGTTCAAGGTATTCATCCAGTTCGGGAAGATAATGGCTGACGTGACTAAGTGGTTCAAGTGGCTGTTCGACCATTTCGGCGGCTTCATCGTCATGTGGGCGAAGTTCAAGCTGTACATCTGGCCTATCGTCTCGGCCTTCAACGCCATGCGGGTCGCGCTTCACGGACTCATGTTCATAAAGAATATATCGCTTGCCGTGAGAGGACTGGGAATGAGCATGATGACACTGAAGAAGCAGATGTCTTGGTTCGGCACTTCAGCTGTGTTCGGAAGCGGAGGAACTGCTGCGGCTATGTCGGGAGGTATGATGCCGTTGGGGGTTTCTTGGCTTCCTGGAGTGACACATAAGCAGAGTGTTAAGGCTGCGAAGGGGTTGGTCAACCTGAATCGCCCTCATGGCAATGATTTCCCAGGGTTCGTTGCGTACAAGCACGATACCAAAAGGTATGCGAAAAGAATCGGGTGGCAACAGGCTAAGAACTTTGCAAAGGGACCTATGGCCAGCGGAATTGGAGGTATGGCTGGTATAGGGTTTGGCATGCACGAACTCACAAGAGAGGATGGGAAATGGCAAGATACAGCTGCGGGCGTATTCTATAGTGCCGCAGGAATGGCTGCAATGGCTGGAGGCCCTGCGGGCTGGGCTGCGGCAGTAGCTCTTGCTGGATTAGGAGCCGTCGGACAGGTATGGGCATCTATTTCTAGAGCCATTGAAGCTGCTGAACGTTTAGCAGAAGCGACTCGTCTAACGTGGACTGCAAATGGAATACTGATTAACTCAGAAAACAAGATACAACAAGCTCTTGACGGAGTATATAACAGGCACGATGACATCAACACACTTGTCGCCAATCGTATCGCGATGATGAAAGAGTTGCTTGGACTGACGCCTAAGGAAGAAGCTCCAGCAAACACTACGACCTCTATCTACGATAAGATAATGGGAAATTGGGAGAAAGTGTGGGGAGGCAGTACCGTTGATGCAGTACTAAATGCAGTACCTAAAGGTTATGGAGACGTTACAGAACAGGCTATGGCTTTCACCCTTAAGCGTCCTGATGGAACAATAACCAAAGGCATAGATGATGGCGGACTTTTTGATGACGATAAACGAGAAGGCCTTATGCGTTCAATGGCGGCCACCACTGAGCTTATGACCGGCGGATATTATGAGAAAGCCATCGGATCCGTGAACGCCAGAATCAACCAGCTCGGCCTGACAAGAGGTGTCACCCAGGAGACTTTCAACACATACTTCGAGTCGCTTGCCAAGACGTATGACCCCAGTCAGATTAGCGGGCTTATACGCTGGGAAAACGCGACCGACATGAACGAGAAGTGGGATTCAGCCCGAATCTTGAAGGACTGGGATGCACGCCGCGTTGTATGGCAGAATATGCAGGAGGTGTTAAAGCCCATTCAGGAAGCTGTTAACGCCTACATGACCGAATATGCCGCAGGGAAGCTCACCGACAGCACTCTTGCCAGATATATGACTTACACCAATATGGGCAATGAAGTGGGGACAGCGATGCAAAACTACTCACCAGCCAATACAGGAGACTGGTTCAGGACATTTGGCTACTACAACAATGCTTTCCATGACATGAGTGTATATAACACCCAGACCAAGATGTACGAATTTGCGACAGCTGAAGAAATGGCAAAAATCACCGTCGGTAATATGCAGCGCGTTACGGAGGCAATAAAAACCATGGGGCTAGCATCAGACCCGGCAGGAATTGCACTGACAAACAACGCTAATCTATTGTTGACTACAGCCCAAGCGTTCCTCGAAACAGAAGGAAAACTTGAAGACATAGCGGGCAAAACTGACTTGGTAATAAATGGCCTGCACTGGCAGTATGATGCAACCGACAAGATGTGGTATCAGCTTGCAGAAGACGGTTCTTTCGTGATGGTGCAGACTACCCTACAAAACTTCACAGATTCTGTTTGGGGATTGGGAAGCACCTTAGGCTCATTTAACTGGGCTCAATATTGGGCAAATATGTTGCCTCCAGCTCTTCGGCCATTGGTCAACAATAACAAAACCCTTTTCAATACGCCACAAACAGGTGCACTTGGTGCTGTTAGCAACACTGTACGAAATGCCTTTGGTTTACCCTCTAATGGGAAAGCCTCAAAGACAAAATCTTCCATGACCCCCCAACAGATGGCCAATGCTTACGCTGCCAGCCAAAAAAATAAAACTAATGACAATGGGAACCCTATAGTAGCTGACGACCCCGGCTCGAAGAAAAAGAAAAAAGGGCATGAAGGTTACAAGTCTCGATACGGCAGCAACACAGCCGCGCCGAAACAGGTAATTGTAAACATCAACAACCTTCTTTGCGTGGAAAAGATAGACCTCAGCAACCCTGACAATGTGGAGGTCATCAACAATCTCAAGGAACAATTAGCCCAGGCACTCATCGACGTGGTTCATAACTTCGACGACACCTGGCATGGATAAATGGTTTTGCAATGACTGACGTATGGAACTCTCTTAAGTTTTCCACAATAGACTGGGCATCAAAGTTCGTCGGAAGCGTGGGGTGGCATCTGCTCCACAGTTCCGGCGGAGATGTCAAGTACAGAAACAACCGCGCATACAAGAACATCCTCGTCCAGGTTGCCAAGCAAGCGGCGGTGCAGTCGGCGGCAGCAGAACTCGACAAGCTGCTGCCCCGCTATCGACGTGTAATCGAGAAACGTCTACGGGAATCTGTCGATGCTCAAAGGGAGATGAGCATGGTAGACCTCATCAAGAAGCGCGAGGACTTCACCAAGCAGCACGGGCGAATACCAGTCAAGGATTCGACCGGACAGCAGACAATAGTCGCCAAGGACAAGTACGGCACGCCTGTGCCTGAAGCCCTTATTCTCTACTACCAGCTCCCAGACGGGCAGAAGATTACATACGAGGACGTAATCTGGGAAGGACAGCCGGATTCCTACGAGAACAAGGCTTCAGGCATTTTCGGCATCAATCCGCAGACAGTCCACAAAAGCCAGCAAACGCAGACCAAAACAGAGTTCACCTGCTCCACGTTGGCGCACATCGACCTAGCACCGCAGGTAAGCATCAAATCAGGCAAGCAGCTCGTTATGACCAAGGTGCAAGGCCGTGACTTCTCACGAAAGGAACTCATAGCTGGAGACGACATATCCTTCAGTATCTCGGGCAACATAGTCTCGGACGAGATTGACGTGTATCCCAGCTCGGCAGTGCAGAAGTTCATCCAGCTGTGCCAATACAAAGGCATAGTTGAAGTCAACCATTACCTCATAAACGACCTGAACGTCAAGAGGGTAATAATAACCGACTACAACCTCGGCTCGCCGGAGTTCAAGAATATCCAGCCGTATTCATTGTCTTGTGTGGCCATAGAGCCTGACGAGGACATACAGGTGAAGAAAGACACGATAGGCCTTCTGAACATGGAGATTGCCGCTTCCGAAGCAAGCAAGTGGGAGCGCTTTGTCCTCAACAGCAAACTGGCGGAACTGTCGGCGGAAGTCACCACAAGCATCGCCAAAGAGAGCTTCGGTCGCCTTGTTGACCTAATCCCGGACACGCAGATATAATGGCAAAGACAACGGAAGAGAGTTACCATATCCTCATCAGCCTTGTGGAAATCTGGAAGATGGAAGACCCGAAGAATCCCTGCAAGAAGCCGGTTTCGCCGATGCTGCTTGCGGAGGTGGAGGAAATCGAAATCGAGGATTCCTATCGCGAGCTGATAGGGACTGCTTCGGTGCGCTTCCCCAGAGGCACGATCATACGGAAGACGACCAACGCACAAGAGTCGGCTTCCTCTGAAGTGCAGGTGAACGTAAACCTCCAGGATCACGGCGTGGTTGAGGAACTGCGGAACAACACGAGGGCTGCAACCGTCTCGGACTTTCAGAACGGCAACCGTATACGCATATACCTTGGCTACCTTACAGAGAAGCAGCTGGACGTGCTTGAACTGATAAAGATCGGATCGTCCAAGCCGACAATCTGGTCAGACGAGGGAAAACTGAATGAATACAAGAAGTACCTGACCAAGATGTTTGACGGCTACATAACCAAATGCAGCCTCGACACCCCGATTGAACTGTACTGCGAGAACCTTGCCAGTGGGCTGAAAAAGAAGACCTGCCCCAAGCTGACAGCCAAGAAGAACATAACCGTTCAGGCACTACTGAAAGAGGACGGTCCGTACAAGCTGCTTGAAGGCACAGGACTAAAGCTGCATCCGGACACAGCCAAAATCTCTATAGACATAGGAAAGATAAACCTTACCCCAGACCTTACAGTCGCCGACGTGCTTACTGAATGGGGCAAGTACAAGATATTCTCATACGTCGAGTTTGACGGCGATACGCCTTGCATAAAGGTCGGCCGTTCATACTTTTCTAACCCTGGGGCAGACTGCATCCAGCGGCAAAGCATATCAAGGAGGTTCACCACCGACAAAGCCAGCATACCCGACATACGCTTCGACTACAACGTGGCTGACAACGGCTTGACGCTTATGGCAACAGACAAGACATTCCTTGCAGTAGAAGCAACCGCGCTTGACAAGCAGGACAAGTTCTACCACATTACCATCAGGCGCAACCCCGAATGGTCGGCAGACAAGCCGTCGAAAGAAAAATGGCAAGTGATGAACGAAACCAAGCTGTCAAAGAAGTCAATGAAACTCGGAGCAAGGCCTCTGACCAAGTCGAAAGACAAGGTAGACCTCAGCAAATACACCGTGATACCGTATATGTCGAAGAAAATCGGCATAAGCCACGAGGCTCTGCTTGAGGAGGCGATAAAGTACTTCGAGAGCTACAATATGAACGGCATTGAAGGGACGCTAACGATATTCGGCGACTTCCCTATCATATCAGGCATAAAGGTGCACTTGACAGACAACCAATATAAGGCCAAGAACGGATACTACCTCGTTGACGAGGTGACAACGCGCTTCGGTACAAACGGTTATCGTCAGACCTTGAAGCTGCCGTACTGCATCTCGAGGGACAAGGACGAGGATAAAGACAAGAAGAGCGATGAAAAGAAATAAAAAGGCCGATAAAATATCCGACCTTCAGGCGAACCATATCATAGGCGAGGCAATACAGATTATCGCCCGACACGGTGTGGTCAACCCTGTTTCAGGCGTGGTCAAGGGGACAGGCATGATAACCGGCTACGTCTGCAAGATACATACTGAAGGCGAGCTGCTCGGCACCGTCGATGTGCAGGAATACATGAACACTGCGGTTGAAGACACCGATGAGGTTAAGCAAGGTCTGCATGAAGGCGTATTTCTCAGTGCCATACAGGATAACCAGCAGGGCATGGTCATCATTCCGAAGCTGTACTCCGATGTCATGGTATCGCGAGACCCTGAAAGCGGCAACGAGTTCATCACCATGGTCTCGCACGTTGATGCCATACAGCTTGACGCGCACGGTTCGGTGTCAGTAGGCGTGCGTGAGCGCGAGGAGTTCGACACTGAAGACGAGGAATCTCCGGATGTGCATGAGCTGAAGCTGACAGGCAACCAGGCTGTTACATCATACGACAAAGGCAGCGTGAAGACAACGGTCCTGACTGGCAATGAAGTGGCGACATCCCGAACACAGGACACCGAGCGCATTTGCGACAGTGTTGGCGCGGACAAGTCTTCAGTTACCCTTGACAGCAGCAGCGTGGAACTGAAAGTGGGCAGCAACGCCAAGGAATCCATAACAAGCGACAGCGCGACCATTGAAGTCGGCGGCACGTTGGTCAAGGTTGACGGCAGCACTGTATACCTCGGTGGAGAGAACACAGGGAAGCACGCAGTCGTCGGAGAAGTTCTTTGTGACACCCTTTGCAGCATCCTCGACGCTATTATTCAGATAAAGACAACCACCCAGCTGGGTCCGCAGCCGCCCTTGAACATCGCCAGCTTCATGCAAATGAAAGCGCAGGTGCAGCAGTACAAGGGCAGCATCTCGGGCCTGCTTACCAAGGTGGTGCAAATCAAACCTTAATGGCAACACTGACGCTGAACGACGGAATATCGACAATGCAGACCGGCTCCGGGCTGGCGGAGTTGTACGGCAAGCTCTACCAGATGATGCACGACGCTAATCAGGTGGAGCTTCCGGACTATTCACAAGACCCGCCGCTCGACGCTGAAGGCAACATCGACCAGAACGCCATTCGTGAAAGGATACTCACGGATTCCGACATCATGATGAAGAACGCCGCCTACGGCTGGGCAAACGCCATCATGACAACTACAGGCGGAGGTGGCGGAGAAACGCCGGGGGAAGGTTTCGTGTCACGGAGCGGCGACAGCATGGTCGGCGCATTAGGTGCGTTGTATGGCTTCCAGGGCGGTCACAACGGCCAGATGATACTGGAGCTGACCCACGACGGCTCGCTCGAATCCGATTCGTTCAAAGGCCGTGTAGCTCATGTTGACGGTCATCTTCGAGTTGACGGAGATTCAACCGTAAAGGGACAGCTCAACCTTGGAGATGCGGGGATATTCTTCTCCCAGCACCAATCGATTTTCTACGCCGACAATAAGTTGCACATCGACTCCCAGGACATCATCATGTCTGGAGCTTTGGAGATCGACGGCTCGTTCAAACTGGGAGACGTGACCATAAACAGCAAGGGGCTTTTCAACGGCACGAAGGAATACTACCATTCAGGTAACAGCAACAATGATTCCACTGACTGGTCGATGAAAGACGCGCACGTCTACGGAAACCTTGTGGTTGACGGAGGACAGGAAATCCGTGGTCGCCTTGTCGCCTCGCAGGGTTTCGACCTCGGGGAGAACGAACAAATGCTGCTGTATTCCATTGACCCAGACAACCCCCAAGACCATATACCCTCGAGCGAGAAGAATACCTGCTACCTTCAGCTGGAATCAGACCTTAACCTGTGGACCGGCTACAGCATCAAGTTCAGCTCAAGGTCGGTAGTCAAGGTACAGAACGGACAGCCTGGAATAGTATCGTTCTGTGCGCCCGGTATGGTGATGAACCTCGGGGATGGAGATTCGGGAGTGCCGACAATCGCTATCAACCTCCAGTCCGACATCAGGCATTTCAACGGCGACTACACCATAGTTTCCAAGGAAGGAGCAGGACAGTTCCGCAACGGTTTCTCTGCATGGACTGCGCTTGCCGGTACAGAGGTGATGTCTACCTATTCTGGCGCGGACATTGATGACAAGGGCGTTCTGTTCAAGCATCGCATAAGGCTGGGAAGCACCAGCGGCGTTATGCTTCATTCTCCCAAGTCCGACATATTGGAAGCAGGTCTCCCCTATCTGTACACGGACTCTTCAGCCCTTCCTCATATCGAAACCATACCCTTTAGCCTTAGGTTTGCCAAGACAGATTCCATGTTCGCGGCACTTAACAACGAATGGTCGGCATCCCTCGTTTTTGACATAGGAACAACTGCACAGGGCAACAAAGCGGAAATGTTCGTGTTCAGCAAACCTGTGGAAGCGAACAGATTCTCTGTCATAAGTTCCAAGTACAAGACAAGCCTTATCGAGAATACCTTGTACCTCGGCGACGGAGTGTTCATTGAGGGCGTTTACGGCGACAAGGGAGCTGACGGCATGAGGTTCTCTGGCAATGCCTACATCCTCGGCAACATCGGCACTGCACGCTTTTCAGGCGGCTTGAACGGTTACGGCTGGGGCATCATAAACAACAACAAGAGTTACGGCGCGACATTCGACGAACTGACTGTCCGCAAGAAATTCAGGGTCTATGAACTGGAGGTACAGAAGCAGTCAGCCACAAACGGCTCGCTATGGATAACCGATTCATGTTCAGGCGATTCTGTAGAAGTTATAGACTGATATGTTCATAAGCACGAAAGACAAATACAAGATTTCCCTCAACATCGATTCAGCCAAGCAGCAAGGGTTGCGAACTGGCGATATTGTCAGGCGGCAATTCTATGATGGGAATAAAGAGGTGTACTCGCTGATGTGCGTGCTTGACTACGGCGTTGACAACATCAGCGTCGATGTTGAGAACGAGGACGGTACAGTAAAGACAACCGAAAAGACACAGCCGTGGTTTATCGGTAAACTATTGGAAGGCAATCCTCCGGCACCAGGGGAACTGCTCGATTTCGTCCGTATAACAAACCTGTTTGACACTGACAGGTCGGGGGCATTGTACCTGACAGCTTCGGACGAGTACTCGCCGTTCATGGACGTTATCGATGGCATCGGGCGAAATTCCAGCTTGTGTTGGCCCGAAGGTCTTCTTATTACGAGTAATCCCAATCATCAGTCACAGTACAATGCTGTCGGCGGTGATGATATAAAGGCTGTGTATTCCGATGGTGACAATGATGTAGCTCGAATATGCGGAATCGTAAGACAGAAAGAGACTGAAGATAATTTCGTGGGTTTGCGGCAAGAGTTCTATGAGCTGCTTGACGACACCCAGCGAGTAATCATATCCTTCAGGGCAAAAGGAGCTGCCAAGACTTTCTACGGCTCGGTAGGCTACCAATCCCGCACCGAAGAAGACGAGGAAGCTGGCAATAGAACAGACGGCGTATTCCCGGTTGATATTACCGAAGACTGGAAGTACCACCTGTATGTGGTCAGCATCGAGAACTCAGGACGGCATCTGCGGGATTTCAGACTCGACCTTTCATCGTTGGCTGTGGGCGAAGAGGTTTCCATTGCCGACTTCAACATCATACTGCTTTCAAGTCTTTCAGGGTTCAGCGATGCAAGCAAGACGCGCATAGGCAAACTGGACGGCATAGCAGACCCTGTATTCGGAAAGCTGGACGGTTACGGCAGCTATATACAGAAGCTGTTCGCATCCAGTTCAGCACACATCTCAGGCACATTGACCGCTGGCGACGAGAACGGTTTTGCCGCGACATTCTATGCCGGCAAGATACACAAGAACGCCTTTCAGAACTCTGTAGATATAAGTGTGCTGAATAAGGTCGATGAGGAAACCGCTGCATCTCCAGTAGGCATAGGCAAGGTGTACAAGACGACCGACCTTATCGAAATGATCGCCAATGACTATGAGTGGTTTTCAGGCAAGAAGGACGGCACATCGAAACTCGGCAAGCGTTATTGCTTTTCGTTTTGGGCAAAGACTTCGGCACCATGCCGATTGTACGTCTACCAGGACTATTCGCAGTTAGGCTTTGCGACTGTCTCTGAAGCCGAATCTGGGGAATGGCACAGGCATCATGTAGTGTTTGACCTTAGCGAGCCTGTGAGCGGTAATGTAGTGCTAAGAGTCACGGCAAAATTTTCAGACCCTGGTACACTCTTGCTAACTGCACCCCAGCTCGAGGCAGGCCAGTTTGTGACCCAGTACCAGCCTACTGACGACACTCTCAATTACTGCGAGGACTACGGCGCATGGTTCAGCAAGGGAGGTGTAGGCGGAACTATCCAGAATCCGCTTCTCCAGCTAAATGCAGAGGGTAAGGGTGAGATAAAGACTCGTAGCAATTCTGTGCGCATAAACCAGGACGGCTCGGGGCATCTCGCCGGAGGCAATATCAAATGGGGAGCGGACGGAGATGTAGAGTTCGGAGAGAACGTAAAGCTGGGTTGGGGCAACCTTGATGATGACACGCAGCATCAGATGGAAAGCAAGTCTGTCCGAATAACAGGCGCGGACACGTTCTCGGTGATTGGCAATTCGGAGAGCGGTGTTTTCTATTCTCCGGATTACATCCTGCTGACGCTTAACGAAGTAAACATATCTCCTGAAATCACTGACCGCCATTGGTTTATGGTGAAAGATGAAGAGAAAATCGACATAAGCGACCATCCAGGACTTGACTCTGACAGGACTGTTTGGGCAATAAAGCCTGACGACGACATCCTGTGGGAGAAGAACAACACGACCCTTACGCTCAAATGCTCGGTGTCATACCAAGGCCGTGAATACACAGACTCCTTTACCATAAGGAAATACACGGTTGAAGGATACACGGTGCTCGTCACTTCATCAAGCGGAGAGGTATTCAAGAACGGCGAATACAACACTGTCCTGACAGCGCAGGTGTATTATCAGGGCAATCCAGTTCCGGAAGATTTCGTCAAAAAGTACTTCACATACAACTGGAAGAAATATCACCTGCCAGACATGGAGAACGAAGTCGAGGACTGGTGGAAAGAGGCTGGGGTTGAAACCACCGACAAGAGCATCGAAATATCGGGCGAACTTTCAGGTTCTGATGTGTATGTCTGCGAAATCACATCGACAGGAGGCTACCCTACCCCTAACTTCGCGACACAATCTGCGGAACAAGTCTAACCCAAGAGCCGACAGGCTGCTATTCTTCAGAAACAGACAGATATGGCGACGATAGCAAAAGGAATGATAACGCTGACATCGGTGAACGACGCATACACAGTGTCGCTTTCGCCGGTTTCGTGTGTCATCAACGCGGATTTCAACGGCGCTGTAAGTTCGGCGCAGTTGAGTCGTGCATTTACCGATGTGAACGTATACCTCGGCGACAAGCCTGTAAAGTTCTCGATGATACGAAGCGGCATCAGCAACACCGCCATAAAATATACGGTCACAGCATCTTCAGACGGTTATACCAGACGCGTGGCACTCACCGAACTGCCCACAGGATTGCAGACAGGAGACATTTCTTTCAGCATCAGAACCACCGACGGCTTTAAGACCACTGCGACATTCAGGTTCACCGTAGTCAGAGAAAGCACTATGCTCGACTGGATACAGGACTGGAACGGCAGGACCACGCTGATTAAAGGTTCGTCCATAATAACACCGAAAGCCTTTTTCGGGCAGAAAGATTCCAGCACCAACACTCTGTCGGGTGTATACATCGGTCCAGATGGGCTGACAGGTGCCTCGAGTGGAATATATGCTTATCAGAACTGTCCGGAAAGTGCGTTTGGAGAATCTTCAGGCTACGAGATATTCAGGCTGAACAAGAACGGCGGCATGATTGGAGGCTGGGACATAAACGCAACCGGCATCTTCAAGCAGTACACCAACTCCCTTTCAGGCGTCACGGGCATACTGGAAATCCTGTCCGAGGGAACTCTACGTTACAGTTCGCAAGACCATTCTATTTGGGCGTTGAATAAAGACGGCAGTGGCTTGCTCGCTTCAGGCAACATCTCCTGGAATAGCGAGGGCAGCGCGATATTCAAAGGACAGCTCCAAGCCGCTTCAGGCAAGATCGGAGGCTGGACTATTGGAACAAGCTACCTACTCAACAAGCATATCCTCATTGACTCTACAAGTTCGTATATCGGCATCCACGCATCGTCAAGCAGCATCGACTGGGATACGGATTTGTCAGCAGCCGAAAACCACAAGAAAGCGTGCTTAGCATACGGCGGCATCGTGATGTTCTACGAGTCTGCCGCTTCATACGGCTTGACCTGCTACGAGTCGCAAGCAAACAGCCTGCGCCAGTCCGAAAGCGGCATCAAAACCTTCCAGCTGGGCAACACGAACTTCATCGCTGCTTGGAACTTCGACTCAAATGCCTTGTGGATGGGTACAAAGAACAATGTCGCCAAGCAATATACGGAAAGCGACACCAACAGCATAACTATCGGCTCTAACGGTATGCGCGGCGAGAACTGGTATATCGACAAGGACGGCTCAATCAGTTTCGTCGGAGGCCTGTTGCAGTTCGACAAGTCTGGCGGAACGATTGCCGGCTGGAACTTGTACAGCACGCACTTTGCCACCAGTCGCGCTGCTCTCGTTTCGCAAGCTGGCTATACAGGGCTGTTCCTCTCTTCCAGCTCTGACTTCCCTGCAAATGCGAGTTACACACAGTTCGCCTCCCATATCGCGACAAACGGTGGAATTGTTCTTCGGACGACCGTTAGTTCGTCAATATTGTCCGCATACGTCAAGAACAAACTGACATTCTTCCTGACAACAAACGGATTGAGCCAAATTGCAGGCTGGAGATTCAACGGAACAGGGCTGTTCAGCGGCAACTCGATGTCAGGCTCTATGCAGTATGCGGAAGACGGAGCTATCACGATTTCATCAGAAGGCATACGAGGCAGTCAGTGGAGGTTTGAGAAAGATGGTTCAGGCGCATTGGCTGGAGGCCATATCTCGTGGGACAAGGACGGCAACGTTACGCTTGACGAGAACGTAACCCTTTCTTGGAAACAACTTGTCGATACCGGAGATGTGCTTACGACCACAACGTCAATCAACGCAGACAACATCAAGACCGGAACAATTTCCGCCGCCAGAATCAACATCGACGAGCTGCTGTCAAACGGCAACAAGTGGGCGTTGAAGAAGAACGGTTCGGGCTATTTGGCGAGCAAGAACATCGAGTGGGATGCAAGCGGCAACCTGCATCTGATGGGAGCGTTCAGCCAGAAATTGAAATGGCTGGCCAAATCAGATGCTTCAATCGAAGAAGTTTCAGGCGGAGCAGTCTCTGCGGTCATGCTCAATGAAGATACATACCTGATGCACTCTTCATTCGGAGGGACAACGAGCGGTCAAAGCATCCTCAACGAAGTGAAAATTATACTCCCATGCGACGAGTCTTATATCGGGAGAGAAGTAAAGCTATACCAACCAGATACAGACACCTTCTCACGCAATGGAGTTTGGTTCATGACCATAACACTGATAACAGAGGACGGTACCCCAATTTATGGTATGTCGCCAACGGTTCTTAATGATGCAGCCAAGATGGGAGTCATTTTATGGGACTCAATCAGTATAGGAGGCGGTAACATAGGTCTTGTCTGCTTACCAAATTTGAACGACACTATAAAAAGCCCTGTCATCTGGGTAGTCACCAACTACAACGCCATGGCTGCCGGCGGAATGAGTGGTGGTGAAAAATATGAGATGGGATATGCCTACACGATATTCGGATAGTAATGCGCAAAGACATTGAAATACACATAAACACAGGAGATATTATCCTGAAGGCGACAAACAAGTACAAGCTGCGCCCCTTTAGAATGGTTGACAACCCTGAAGGGCTGGAGCGGTATGCGTATGCCGAAATAGAGATTCCAGACACGATTCCGGGCAACGCGCCCTTTACTTCGGGCATTTATGTCTCAATCCCATACACGCCAATATACAAGGAGTTTGCCGTCCGCATCAAGCGCGTTGTTTCTGATGATGATTTCTCATACGTCACCAACCCTGCGGACGGTTCAGAATGGTTCATAGTTCAAACCGGCAGATATGGCGACGAAATGGAGAACGCATACCTTTCAGAACTGTTCCTCATATCCGAAGACAACTACTTCATCATACTGAAAGACAGCAAAGCCCAGTTGTATGCAGCCGACCAACTGGATTTCAACATCATAAACTGCGACAGGCAAAATTCCAACCTGCTCATCAGCTGCGTGCCTACAAACAACTACCGCTACCCTCTTACTGGTGTTGGCTTGATTCGCTGGATAAACAGCAGCATGAACTCTTCTGAACTGACAGACACACTGATGAGAGAGTTCTCGGAGGACGGCATGACAATCAACACCGCAAGGTTTGACCAGGACACCAAGCAGCTTCATCTCGACGCTACAACCACAGCAACCGATTGAACACAATGGCAAAGTACACTGTCTCAAACTCCCAGTCTATATGGGACATAGCAATAGCTCTCTACGGCACAATAGAGGGCGCATTTGACCTGTTTGTCAGCAACCCCGAACTGACCATGACAACAGACCTTGTTCCCGGCATGGAACTGGAATACCACGAGGACTTTGTGGTTAACGATGGCATAGTTGAAAGCCTCAAGTCTGCTTCCATAACCCCTGCCAACAGCGAGCGCCACGTCTATTACAAGCAGACAGACAAACCACTGCGCATGATTTGTTCAATATCAGAGAAAGAGGAAATTGCCAAGTTCTCTGTGTGCGGACAGGGAGTAATGGCCGTTGACTGGGGAGACAACAGCGATTTGGAGAACATCCAGCTGACAGACACATTGCAGAAAGCGGAGCATTACTTCAACAGCACCGTTGACAAACGCCGCATACGCATTTACGGAGACTTTGAAATCGAGACACTGGACGCATCAAATTTCAGCGGCACAATATACCCGACGCGTCCTGTTACGGTAGACGAGTTCAGGTCGCACGCAAACAGCGGACTTCTGACAGGGCTATTCTTATTCAAGGGGACAGCAAAGGTTGACCTGCGGTATTCGACTATACCGACCCTCGAGCCAATTAGAGATATGTCGTTGCAGGAACTTGACTTGCGTGACGCGAAGTTTGATGACGTTAAAGTGCTGGATGACTATCTGGAATACTTGGTTACAAACCATGGCACGAGGAGAGGCTGCACCGTCTACCTGTCAACAGAGCCTTCAGAGAAAGGTATGGCAGCAATCCAGACCCTTGTGACAGACGAGGAATGGAACAGCCAGCACCCATGGAAATTCATAATCGGAGACAAGGTTTACACATACACCCAACAATAATGGCAAGAACATTGACCGAAATATACCTCACGGCAAAGCAATACCGGGACGAGCGTCTTGAACTGACAGAATTTCACAACAGTTCAAAGATGTCCGTGCTGGACGCTTTCACTTGGGTATCGTCAGCCTGTATATGGGCATTCGAGAACATCATGGACGTGTTCAAGGTAGACGTGGCACAGGACTTACAGAACCGTATCAACGGCACACCAGCTTATTACGCCAATGCTCTCCTCAAGTTCCAGTACGGCGACGAGTTGCAGATGAACGCTGAAGGCACGCAGTTCTCATACACCACAACGGACGAGAGCAAGAGGGTCATAACCAAAGTCGCTTATCACGAGGCTTCAGTTGAAGGCTTTCATGACAAGAATCTCGTACTTAAAGTGGCGACTGGAGAGGCGGGAGCATACGAACAGTTAAGCGATTCCCAGTTGCTTGCTGCAAGAGCATACGTTCAGCAGATAGCATTTGCCGGGACGTTCACGACCGTGGTAAGCCGCAAAGGCGATGTGCTTGTGCCAAAGGTGACAGTGTATTATGACGGTGCACTTGAACCAGCGGAAATGTATGCAGCCATTGAGAAGTCCCTGAATGAGTTTATCGCCAACATAGAGTTTGACGGAGCTGTGTACGTCCAGAAGATAGTAGATGCCATACAGCGAACCGAACACGTCACGGACGTTTACATCGACAACAATGCTTCAGACCACCAGGGGATATTCGTGGCCATGTATGATGACGACAACAACCTGATTGAAGTCGGAGACCCCGGCTCAAAGAATTATCTTAGCCGAGTTTCGCGCTTCTTCATTCCCAACAGCGGCTACCTCAAGCAAAGCACAGGAGCTGGAGTAGAAGAAGACATACCGACATGGGAGCAGTCAATAACCCTGAAGATTGAGGAAACCGAATGAAACGGTACTTCATAAACTTCGACAAGACCATAAACCAGCTCGTCCCCCACTACCTCGGAGGGCGCAAGCTGATTCTGTTCCTGCAATCCCTGATGAAGCCGTTGCAAATCCTAAGCGACTCGTTTTCAGAATGGGCAGACGAAACCCGGATTGAGGCTTCCATGACATCGCAGGTGTTCAAGCTCGAATGGTTTCTGAACCGCAAATTCAAAAAGTATTTCGCAGACCAGTCGCAGTCAATCTATATTCGTAACGCATCAAAGCACGGCGTGCCAGTGTATCATCAGAACGCAAGCATACCCGACAGCGACAACCTGCTGCTAAGGACTGCGGAAGAACCTGAAACAGACACCGCAAAGCTGTCATTCCAGAACGAGAACACGGAGCAGGACAATACCAGCTTCACGGTTTACTCCCCTGCCGTCCGCAAAGACATGATAACCAAGGAGGCATACGAGGCTATGCTTTCCTACTGGATTGACAGATACCGTACAGCAACAAAGACATACAAAATCATAACAAACAGCAAATGAAGGAATTTAGTTCGCAGACCGGAGGTCGCTACACATACGTTGATGACATCATGAACCTTCAGGACCTTGCCCTCGCCTTTGGCAGCATATTCGACCCTGACGACAATTTCGTCGTGTCGGGCTGCGAGCTTATCGGCGGCAAGCTGACTGAAAGCTATGTCTGGCTGAACGGCAAGTTGCGCCACTTTGATGCCACGGACTGGACTTCCGGGGCAAAGTATATCTGCGAGGTCAACACGGAAGAGATCGTGCCATACGCAAACGGGGACTCAAAGGTCGGCAGAAGCAGTTATGGCTGTGCACTGACAGATTCGTTCCCTTCAGGCTTAAAATGCATCTCTGTCGATGCCAACGGCGTGGCCAAGCGTTTCCGCGAGGCTTTCTTCGGCAAGTACGCGCTGCTTCTCGACAGCGTGAAATCAAGCCAGGAAGTAAACACAGCTGTCAAGTTCAACCGAACCGTATCAGTCGCAAACACGCTGACATCCAATGACCAGATACGTATCATCAAAGGCAATGCAACAGGAACTTTCTATTACGAAGGCGACACGTTGCGCATAGAGTCTTCGATAAAGGGCGGCAAGACATATCGTTTCGGACTATCCGACAACGACGGCTTACTTTTTCAGGTGAACGGCTTGACTGTGTTCCTGATTAGTGACACTCTTTGCTCAATCGCCAAGCCAGTAGAAGTGCCAAGCATCGAAGCTGGGAATATCACAGTAACCGATGACAAGATATACAACTCTGGGTCAAGCGTAGATTCCGGAGCGATAAACATCAATGTCGTAGGATACAACGGAGAGAACCGGTTTGCCAGAACAACCCGCATCGGAAACGGAAAAGGCGGCACAATGATAGAGACTGACGGCAAATCAAATACCGTCTCCATAACCGCAAGCACAATATTCTATTCTTCAGCAGCTGCCGGTATAATCCTACGGAGTGAGCTGGCGAAAACAAACACATCGATGTCAAAGCTGGTGTACTGGCGAGACTCAAACAACGACAACTGCGCGTCTCTGGGCTTCCCTATATCATCAACAAAGGTGTTCCGCTTGGAGAACCTTCTTGGCGACATCGAAATCAACGCGGTCAATGCAGTCAACTGTTCCCCGGTCATCAAGGAAAACGGAGTACTGCTTACCGAGAAATATGTCACAAAAGACTACTTCAGCCAAGAGAACGACAAGAAAGCCAATGCAAGCGATGTCTACGACAAAGCATCTGCCAACGAGACATTCGCAGCCAAGAACAGCGGCCTCGCCCAGTTCGTAAGCACAACCAAAACCAAGGACATTCTCTGCGGCGAAATTGGGGCTGCAACCACAACAGACTTCGGGAAATGTGCCTTGAAGGAGCAGTATCTCGCGGACATGGCAATAACCGATGAGGACAAGAAGAAAATCCGCACCAACATCGGGGCTGTTTCAGCTGACGAGGTACAGAAGCCGCTGACAGATACTGGCTGGGTTGCAATCGTTGACAAGGCTGGCAGGTCTGGTCTTTATGCACGGCAGATAGGCAACATTGTCTGCATACAGGGGACGGTGAACACGATACATGAAGGCACGGTCTTTACTCTTCCAGCATCAATCAATCCGCCGAAATACACGGTTGGCTACCATGCACCGATGCAGAAAGGCTGGAATTGGTGCTGCAAGATAACCGGCAACAGCAAAGAGTGCCAAGTCGTATACTGCGATGCACATGGCTACGAAGTTCCTTTTTCAATGACATATATGGTATAACAATGAAAATCTACACAGGAATACGTGATTTCAGAAATACTGAAAAGACAGAGCGAGAAGAGGCTGCAAGAAGAACTCGAGAAAAAGCCCGCGCCGAAGCGCAAGCGAGGGAGGCCGAAGAAAGTAATCGACCCCAATGCACCGAAACCGAGGAAACGCAAGCCGGGCCGGCCGAGGAAGCGGAAGAAGCGCAAAGACCCAAACGCAAGAAAGCAAAGAAGAGCGTTTGAGGAAACGAGGGTCGGGTATTATCTGATGTACGAAGCCCCTCTCGAGTACCAACTGATATACGAGTGCAATACAGCCGGAACCCCATCAGCCGATCTAATCGAGCAGGTGGGGTACGGCTCTCTCAATCCTCTGTTCAAGAAGCCAAAGTTCCGCAAAGCCCTGAAAGAATACAGAGAAACCGGCCTCTATCCGAAAAATCCAAAGGCATCTGGAGCAAATACGGAATTGTACTACATGAGGGTGCGCAAGGCCGCCGAAAAGAGTATGACAGCAATTTAGACACAACCGACTTTACGTCAGCTACATAAATGCAAGGCCATTGCTCTCAACTCGCAGTCTTGCGTATAATTTTCCACGTCAACCCTGTTGCAAGATACAAAATGGTTGACTAACTTTGCAAGACAACCAATATATCAACTATGGGTTATATAGCAGACGTTACCGAACACTATTTTTCAACCACAACCCCAGAACAACAAAAACGCGACTGGGAGGAATTGAAGAAATACAACGTTGGCCCAGACATTCTGGACGTAATCAATAACTATGGCAAAGAAACTCAGTTTCTAATACCGTACAGAACATATTGCCACGAAAACATTGTTTCTTTGTCCAGCTCTATAGTCCGATACTTCAATGATGACGAATTATACCTATCGGCCTGATTTTCAACATTATGTCTCAAAATCATTGCCCATAATCCAGCAAATGGCTAATTTTGTCGATGATTTATTTCAGCAGCTATGAGCCTTAAACCAATCAAATACAGACATAAGCAGCAATGGTTGAAAAACCACAACAAGCACCTTTTCAAACTCAAAGTACGCAGTAGGGATATTCGGAGAAGGAAGCACAAACGTTTTTTGGGAATGAACAAGGAAGAGCGCAAGCAGCTTAGAATTATGGACAGCTATAGAGATTTTGTCCGAATTTATGCACCAACTAATTTTTCGCTAATAGAAAACCCTCTTGAAACACTGGGGTTTATATCAAAACTAGAGAATTGCTTTAAGAACAAGTCCAAAGTCTTTGTTCGTTTACGCAATGTCGAACACATTGAAGATGGTGCATTAGTTGTATTGCTCTCATCATTAATCAAATTCAGGTCACACAATATTGACTTTAATGGAGATTTTCCTAAGAGCACCAAAGCTGACAAGCGTCTTAAAGAGTCTGGCTTTTTCAACGAGCTATTCAATATGAAGCGTTTCGAGGTCAAAGACTCATACGATATTGCAAGACGTAGTATATTCACGCACGCAAGCAAAATCGTCGATACAAAATTGTCAGCAAACTTAATACGCCAAATTAGCAAAAAGATCTGGGGACAAGAAAGACGATGCCTTGGCGTACAAAGGGCATACATAGAATTAATGCAAAACACGAACAATCACGCTTCTCTACACAAACAAGGGGAACATTACTGGTGGACGACAGTAAGTTATGATTGCGAAAGAAAAGTAGCGTGTTTTTCATTCATTGATTACGGCATTGGTATCATAAATAGTATTACGACCGATAATCGAAGCAAACTCCACAAAATATTCAGCCAATTCAGGAACAAATTCAATGGGAAAAACGACTCCGAACTCCTTGAACTATTATTAAAAGGAGACATACATTCAATAGGTCTGGCACATTCCTCCACTCGAAAATACTTTCGCGGCAAAGGATTGCCTGGTATTTACAACGCTTGCAAAGACAATAATTTGTCGAATCTCGTTGTTATATCCAATAAAGCAATGGCAGAAGTGTCCGAGGATAAGTACACCCTATTGGATAAAAATTTCTCTGGCACTTTTGTCTATTGGGAAGTAAACACGAATAACACAAATCTACCAATATCATGTCGTTAACGATAAATATCGCTGAAGATTTCAGCCCAATCCCAGGTGCTCGATACCCCTCGGAAGGGGATTTTTCCGGGGAGGAATTTCGCACAAATATATTGGCACCTAAACTAAAAGAAGCTATTGCCAATTCAGAAATCCTTGTTATAAACTTAGACGGATCGTGTGGTTATGGAACGTCCTTTCTCGAAGAGTCCTTTGGGGGGCTCATACGAACAGATAAGCTCGAATTATCAGACATTCATAAACATATAAAGTTTATTAGCAACGATGATCCCGCGTATATTGAAGAAATTGAGTCATATTTATCAGACGCTGACAAAAAAGAGAATAGCTAAGGGAGGCCTGCTCGCTTTTATAGGTTCTGTCTTTGGGTTCGTACTCGCCAGGCTTCCAATTAGCGAAGCAATCTCATTGTCATGCCAAATATCATTGTCAGACATATTGACGATGATAGTAAGCGTGTTATTAGCACTATATGTTGCTCATGTATTGGAAAAGGATGTTCATGATTCTCAACTGGGCAAACAGATGTACTTAGACAGGATTCACCAAAATGAAGAGGTTCTTTTGTCTTTGGAAGATTATGTACATACTAAAACAGTTATATTAAATCGAGTATCTAGTTTGTTTCACCGATATAGAAGCAGACAAACATCCATACACAATGCCTTAAAAGGAAGAGTTGACGACTCCAATCTCATGGATAGAATTAAAAAATTAGAACACGATACGTCAAAACTCAAAAGATTGCTCACAGACACCCCAATTAAAGATTCTGACAAATTAGATGTCGAGGTGATTGGCGGTGTTATTAAATATTCAGAAGTACAATTACGCAGAATATCAAGTTACATTGCCAATATTGATAATCAACTATTTGATTTGAGGCATACAGTCAACGACCTGCTATAACCCATTAATCCCAGAGAATTTCAAGTTCCGCCAAACAGCTGTTGCTTGTATCTGAATTTTTTTTCGTAGCTTTGCAGTATAATTGAAGCGCAGCACAACTGCGCCCGTACATCTTCCCCATACCAACATTCTTAATTCTATTGCTCGATGAAAGATTTTCGAGTGTCTGTCAGGAAATTGACGGACGAAGGACTCATGCGCGAGGCGTGTGAGTGTACTTTCTTGGGGACAAGCAGACAATCGTTGCTCTCCATTTACAAGTCTGAACATTCGCCGGTACGCACCCAGATGTTCTGGATAAAGCTGACCAACATTCCTCTGTTCATTGCCACTCATCTGATTCGCCACCATGTAGGCTCGACGCCGTTTCAGCTTACCTGCCGTGATGACAGAACTGGCGGCAACCCGAATCTCATTGCCAAGGTTGACGAGATAATCGAGAAGCTGGCAATGCTCCAGAACATGACGAATCGCACAAGCTACAGCGTGCAGCAAGACCTCATCAAGACGGTCATAGAGCGTTGCGAGTGGCTGAAGGAGAACGCAGACCGCTACACACCTGTCAACCTCGGTCTTTGCCTGAACGCCCAGTCCCTCATAGACATGGCCAAGCTGCGTCTCTGCACCGGTTGCGCTCACCCTGAAACAGTCTGTGTATTCCAGGCCATAAAGGACGAAATCGACAAAGTTGACCCGGACTTGGCTTCAGTAATGGTACGCAAGTGCGTCTACCGTAACGGCCTTTGCGGCGAGCCAAGATGCTGCGGCTTCAACTGCACGGAGGCTTTCGCAAACGAGCTGGGAGCATATCACCAGAACTTTTCCAACAGACAGATAGGACTGAATACCGATATATGATGAAAGTAAGAAAACGAGACGGACGCTATGCGGATTTCGACGCAGGACGCATACGCAAGGCGGTCAATGCTGCAAGATGTGAAGTGAAGAGCGATGACTTGTTCTTGCTGGATATTGTCGTGAACGATGTTGTTTCTCGCTGTCACGACGGCATATCCGTTGAGGAAATACAGGACTTGGTCGAAGGCTCGCTGATGGCTTACGGCAAGCCTGAAGTCGCCAAGGCATACATACTCTACAGGGACAAGCGCACCAAGGCAAGAAGCAGTGCCAGCGACCAGATAATCGCGGACATCATCGCTGCCAAGAAGAACGACGTGACACGCGAGAACGCCAACATGAACACAGATACGCCGGCTGGAATGATGATGAAGATTGCCAGCGAGCGGTCTAAGGAACACGTTGTCAACTACCTGCTCTCTCAGGACACGCTCGACCTCATGTCAGCGAACATCCTGCACGTTCATGACATGGACTACTACCCCACACGTTCATTGACCTGTGTGCAAAGCCCGGTTGACAAGCTGCTCAACGGCGGCTTCAAGGCCGGTCATGGAGAATCTCGTCCAGCCAAGCGCATCGAGACCGCCAGCATCCTTGCTTGCATATCCCTCGAGACCACGCAGAACGAGCAGCACGGAGGCCAGGCCATTCCAGCCTTTGACTTCTACCTTGCGCCGTTTGTTCGCCTGACATACATAGAGGAAGTCAAGAAAGCCGAATCGCTGCTGGGTCGGAAATACGAAAGTCTCTACCACAAGGACATTCCAGACTATATCACGAAAGAAGAACCGCTGGACTGCAAGTCTCCGAGCGAAGAAAATGTCATGGCGTGGGCTATCAACCAGACCGTATGCCGGGTGCATCAGGCTATGGAGGCTTTCATCCACAACATGAACACTATCCATTCTCGCGGCGGCAATCAGGTAGTATTCAGTTCCCTCAACTACGGAACAGACACTTCAGCCGAAGGTCGTTGCATAATCCGCGAACTCCTTAAATGCACCTATCAGGGCGTAGGCAACGGCTCGACAGCGATATTCCCCATTCAGATATGGAAGAAGAAGCGCGGCGTGAACTACCTGCCTGGAGACCCGAACTACGATTTGTTCCAGCTGGCGTGCAAGGTGACAGCCAAGCGGTTCTTCCCGAACTTCCTGAACCTCGACGCTACATTTAACCGCAGCAAGGAATGGAAAGCAGACGACCCCAAGCGTTACGAACACGAAGTGGCAACGATGGGTTGTGTTGATGGCCAGGAAGTCGTAACCTGGCGAATTGAAGGCAAAGTGTATGTGTCTTCCATAAGCAGATTTTGGAAGCAGATGGAGAAACATAACACCGTACACAGCGCCAGCAAAGAGGGTTTCAATGATGGCGAGTTCATCAACTTGAACGGTGTGGAAATCCAAGACTCCAACAATTTTGTAGAATGTCTGCGAGTCATCAAGAATCCTGATAAGGGAGACTGGATGAAGGTAACGCTAAGCAATGGACGTGTCCTAACTGTGACATCAGACCACCCGTGGACTGTAAACAACGAGGTCGTTCTGACCAAAGATTTGAAAATAGGAGACAGCATCGCCCTTACAACAGTTCAGCTTGTAGGTTCATCTCATTTCAATGTAAATGAAGATATGGCATGGCTGATTGGCTTCATCTTATGCGACGGCTGTTACGACGGCCAAATGATGAGTACAATCGGATTAGATGAAAAGGACATTCGAGACAAATACTGCCATGTGTTCTTAAATTCAGTTCACAGCAGAACTATAGTGCGCGAACAACATCGTGCAAAAAAGGGAGACTACTATGAACTAAAGAACTATGATTATGGTGAAGGACGAATTTCCAAATTCCGCCGACGTCTCATTTCGGAGTTTGGAGGGGTCAAGAAAATTGACAGACAGATCCCCTCATGGGTGTTCAATGCTCCTACTCCTATTCGCGCATCGTTTCTTGCCGGGATGATGGATGCTGATGGGTATATCAACGCAAATAGAGACAGAGCAAAATGTCAAATCGGAAGCATAAACAAGGCATTAGCCATCCAAACAATGCTATTGGCTCAATCGCTTGGGGTGCCGGCAAAAATGTACGAAAACCACTATTGCTCCTCGCGTCCTTCAGCAGTGAGATATAGAATTGAGTTCGATGCTTTTTCAGAACTGACCAAGCACATGGTCAGCGCAAAGAAAAAAGCGAAATACACATCAAGCCATACGCCTATTCCGTTTGAGTTCGGAGAGGTGACTAAAATTGAGCATCTCGGATTCCGTGACAGATGCAGCTACGACGTGACAACATCGAGCGAGCATTTCACAGTGAGTGGTGTAAGAAGCCATAACTGCCGCACCCGAATATTTGAAGACCGCTTCGGTCGCAAGACTTCTATCGGCAGAGGCAACCTTTCGTTCTCGACAATCAACCTCCCTGGACTGGCACTGTCGGTTATGGATAAGCCTGAAGCTGAACGTATCGAGCAGTTCTTTGACAAGCTGAAAAACGCCATCGACATCACGGGCAAGCAGCTGAATGAGCGGTATGAGTTCCAGTGTACGGCATTGGTCAAGCAGTTCCCGTTGCTGATGTCTGGAATGTGGATGGAATCGGAGAACCTTAAGCCCAACGACGAGGTGCGCGAAGTCCTGAAGCACGGTTCTCTTGGCGTAGGTTTTATCGGTCTGGCTGAATGTCTCATCGCCCTTTGCGGACATCATCACGGAGAGTCAGAAGAAGCGCAGAAACTTGGACTGCGGATAATCGGCTTCATGAAGGAGCGAGTTGCAGAACTTTCAGACAAGTACGACCTGAACTATTCTGTATTCGCCACGCCGGCTGAAGGACTGTCAGGCAAGTTCACCAAGAAAGACCGCGCCAAGTACGGCATCGTCAAGGGTGTGACGGACAAGGACTACTACACCAACTCCAACCATGTGCCAGTGTACTATCATTGCAGCGCAGACCACAAGGCGAAAGTGGAAGCCCCCTATCATGAACTGACGAGAGGCGGACACATCTTCTATGTTGAAATGGATGGCGATGCCACTCATAATGTCGAGGCAATCCATGACATCGTGAGACTTGTAGACAAGTACGACATCGGGTACGCAAGCGTCAACCACAACCGTAACCGTTGTCTTGACTGCGGCTACGAGGACGCGAGTAAAGACCTCGAAACTTGCCCCGAGTGCGGAAGCCATAGAATCGACAAACTCCAGCGCATCACCGGCTACCTCGTCGGCACAACAGACCGCTGGAACTCAGGCAAACTCGCAGAACTCAAAGACCGTGTGACGCATGACTGACGAGATGCTGTATGTGGCCAAGATAGTCAAGTCCACCTCGGCTGACGGACCGGGACTGCGAAACAGCCTGTACGTTTCAGGATGTCTCTTGCATTGCGAAGGATGCCACAATAAAGCGTGGTGGGACAAAGAGTCTGGAGAGTTGAAATCCGTCCAGGAAATTTACGATGAACTGACGCAAGACGACTTCAACATATCTATTCTGGGAGGCGAGCCACTGATGCAGTACGAGGGCATTTTGTCGTTGTGCAAGGCCATCAAAGCCAACACCGGGAAAGACATCTGGATGTGGACTGGCTATCCCCTCGAACACGTCAAATTGTACTATCCTGATATACTGCGGTACATCAATGTGATAGTGGACGGACCGTTCATAAAGGCTATGGCAAAACCGAACCTGAAATGGAAAGGTTCGACAAACCAGCGAGTAATTGCGTTGATATAAACACGATTTCTGCCAATCGTAATATATCATAAAGAAAATTTTTATCCGTCTGTAATATAGCGATTTACGTCCTTATAATACAGACGGACGAATTTTTTGCCGATAAAACATTTGCACAGCTCGAAATTTTATCACTAACTTTGCCGCCGAAACCAGACACGATCATAGAGATGATTAAAAAGGAAGGCTCTTTTGAAGTCCATGAAGAAAGAGCCGGAATCCAAGAGCTTATAGGTTCTGTGGACGACCTTCCGGAAGGAAAGTACAAGTTCGTCATATACGACGACAAGAAGAACCGCTCTTTACCTCAGCTGAAGTATCTATTCGGGGTTGTGCTGAAGACAATATCAGACCAGCTCTCCAGCCACCCCCCGGTAGATGCCCTATACAGGTACTTCGAGGAAGTTTACGCTCCCTTGCATACCTGTGAGATTCAGGGGGAGAAGTATGAATACCTCGACCTCAAAAATGAAAAGTCAACTGAGATGAGTAATGTTATTGACGATATTATTCATCACGCCGCCCAAGAATGGGGTATCGCCGTTCCTGACAGGGATAGCCTGAGGGATGCGGAGGCTACAGAAGCCTACATCGGCGCATACACAGAAATGTGGCGGAATCTTCCAAACAAACAATAACATTACCAACTTCATGAGTAACAACGAACAAGACACTCTGAAAAGATCAATCTACGACGTATTTGCAGCGTCCCAGGAAACACTGACAGAAGCCAAGGACAAGCACAAGAGCGAGCAATCGACTTCCGTGGAACGTATGCGCTTCGACAAGGAAGGCACATTCCCCATCCGCATACTTCCCCTCGCTCCAGTCTTTGACGACGAGGGCAATATGCTCCCCATGGACCGAAAGGGCTACGAATACCCGATCAAGGAACAGCTTCTGAAAGTTGTAGTAGGCAAGGATGACAAGGGTGCAGACAAGGTGAAGTACCAGTCCGTATGCCATATCAAGAACATCTTTCCCGACCTCAAGACAGACCTCATCGACCTCTACGTCAACCTCGCGTGCGAAATGTACGGCAGCAACGACAAGCTGTGCGACAAGCTGCGTTCCAACAGCTACAGCGGAGGCCTGAAGTACGACCGCAAACGCTACTGCTATGTCCTCGACCTGTCAGATCGCGCCAAGGGCATCAAGCTGCTCGGGCTTTCATACAGCCAGTACAAAGACCTCGAGGAGCGCAAGCTGGTACTGTGGTCAAAGCTCCAGCAGAAGAATCCGAAAGCCATGTGCCCTATCTGCTCTGTCAACGGTGCATACCCTGTGGAGGTGACACGTAAGAAAGAAGGCCCGAAGACCGAGTATGCCATCAACATCGATGTCGTTTCAGGCACAGATGAACTTTCAGAGACAGAGTTGAACGCACTGTTTGAAGCACCGCGCTTGCCCGAAGTCCTCTACAAATACCGCCGCGTCCACCTCGAAGCAACGATTGAATATCTGAAGCAGATTGACGAGAAGTACGGCATCAACGTAATGGACCGCAAGGAAATCAAAGAGTGCATCGAACAGATAAGCCTCAAACTTCCTTCAGACGACCAGACGCATTGGACCGGAGGAGACCGCGACAAGGACGACAATGAGTCTTCAGCACAGACCATCGAAGAACTTTGGGACGCATACGATGCCCTTGAAGCGGCCGGCATAGACGACCGCAGCGAGGACGGACAGTCTTTGCGCGTGGAAATCCGTGAATACATCGATGCGCACAACCTCGACATCCGTGTCAGCAGAAAGAAATCCAACCTCGATCTGCTTCAGGAAATCGACAGCATCGAAGGAAGCAAGCGCAACCGCGATGACGAGGAAGACGATGAGGACGACAGTATGCCAGCTGAACCAGCTTTGGAAGAATCGAAGGCTGATGAGCCGGAAGATGCTGAAGAAGATGCTCCTGCATCCGAACCCGAGGAAGACGAGGACGATGAAGACGAGCCGGCAATTCCCTCGCGCCGTCGTTCACGCAACGATGACACCAACGAGCCGGCAGCACGCTCTGACCGCCGCGCAGGACGACCGATGCGCCGCCGCTAACTGAACTAACCGACAACATAATACATCAATCCGGGCATGGTTGCTACCATGCCATGCCCGGCTACATTCCAACCAAGTATGAGACAAATCAAGCAGGCAGAGCCATACGCGCTGCTAATCAACGATATACACGTTGGCAAGGACAACATTCCGGAGTTTCAGAAGAACTGGGATGAGGCCTTGGATATATGCGGCGAATATGGAATATCCAAAATCATTGTGGGAGGCGACCTGTTCAAGTCACGCTCTTCCCAGTCTCTCAACGTGCTTATGGCAGTGCGTCAGGCGATACAGACAACGGTGAAAGCTGGAGTGAAGCTGATACTCGCCAACGGCAATCATGACCTTGTAGACCAAGAAGCGACTTTGGGGTATTGCCACGTATTCAGCGAATATCCGGGCGTAGAGGTTGTCAATGGTTCGTATGCAGAGAATCTCGACAACGGCTTAACCTTCGTGGTCATGAGATATTTCCCTGAAGACACAGTGTTCGACAAGGAGTTCGACAAGGTATGCCAGCTTCTTCCACAGCCCGACTATCGCTCCAAGACAATACTGTACCTGCACGAAAGTATAAGCGGAGCAATCGCCACAGCAAGCGAGAAGGAACTGCCAGCCTCGATGTTCAAGGGCTTCATGAAAGTTCTCGTAGGCCATTACCATGACCGGTGCAAAATCAAGGGGACTTCAATAGAGTACATCGGAGCATCTCGTCAGCACAATTTCGGAGAGGATGAGGAAAAGGGCTACACAATAATGTACATGGACGGCTCAACGAAATTCATCAAGAATACAATCAACACCAGATACTGCACTGTGGAGATTGATGCCAGCGAGATGACAGACGCCCCCGAACTGGTATCACAAGCCATCGAGAGCGGTCATAAAGTCCGTGTCAAAATCAACGGCTCGGCCGACAAGGTAAAACAAGCAGACAAGCAGAAGCTCATAGACCTCGGAGCGACCAAGGTTGAAGTCGTTTCCGACATTGAACTTACAGAAACCCACAGCCGGGATTTCGACACCAAATACGATAAGGCCGGACTCAAGAAGGAATATTCCGAGTTCTGCCGCCAAAAGGACATACAGGAGATAGAAACAGGATTGAAGTACCTCGACAAAATAGACGCATCATGTGGACTCTGAAGAAAATACACGCTGAAGGCCTGTGTGCCTTTCATACGCTCGACTGGGAGCTGCCGCAGGGTATCACCACCCTCATATTCGGCGACAACCTCGACAACGACTCCCAGCGTTCCAACGGCTCGGGAAAATCGGCTCTGATAGAAGCCATCGCCATAGGCCTTATAGGCGACCCTCTGCGCAAGGCTACAATCAATGACATAATAAACGACGGCATGGACGAGACCATAGTGTCTCTCGAAATGCACAACGCTGCGGAGAACCTTACAATGGTGATAGACCGCAAGTTCAACCGCAAGTCCCCTCAATCAGTCGAGGTGACTGTCAACGGAGAGAAGATTGCACAGCCTTCAGTGGGAGACTATAACAAGTACATTCTCGACACAATAGGCCTGTCTCGCGAGGACCTCGTTTCCAGCTTCGTGCTTTCAGAGAACAAGTACATCTCGTTCCTCTCAAGCCGCGACACAGCCAAGAAGGAACTCATCAACCGCTTCAGCAACGGCATAATGGTTGATGAGGCTATTGCAGCTGTAGAGGAAGACATCGCGCCGGTAAAGCAATCGCTGGCTGAAGCCGAAAGCAAGGTCTCTTTCCTGTCTGGCCAAGTCGATGCGCTTGCTGAACAAATCGACTCCCTGGCCAATGAGGCGAGTGCAGCCGAATCGAGAAAGGAGGAACAGATTCAAACTATCCAGCAGTCTATAGCCAACCACCGTGCGTCAATCCGTTTGGCCAACGAGCGGATAAAGGAAATCGATGAGGACTGGGGTAAAGTTGAAACGCTCGAGAGCAAGTTCAAGGACATAGAAGAAAGCAACCTCGACTTTGAGAGTGCATACAAACGCATCGCTTCAGTTTGGGACACTGCTCTGCTTGGCGAACTGACAGACAGCACCCAGCACATCGCTTCAATCCGCGCAACGATAAATGAACTTCTGAACAAGCAGGCACAGCAATCGAAGATAATCGCAAAACACGAATCTTCAGTTGCAGAACTCAAGCACATACTGAACGGCGCAATAAGCGACCACAAGAACTGCAAGGACAAGAACTCCGAGGAAGCCATCGCTATCCAAAAGCAAATCGATGGCTGGAAGTCGGCAATAGCGAGCAGCCTACAGACTGTCAACGAACTGCTTACGCGCAAGAACAAGGCAACACGGTACATCAGTAATCTCCAGCAGCAACTGGCAGGGTCTATAAAGTGCCCGAACTGCGGTCATAAGTGGGTAGTTGCCAGCGAACAGCCTATCGATGAACTGAAGTCATCGCTGGAAAAAGCCCAAAAGCGTATGTCTGAAATCGAGGCTGAAATATCGAAAGCCACCGAATCCTCAGACAAGGCGAAGGCTCTGATACAAGAGGCAAACTCCAAGTCTGTCGTTCTTGACGAGGAGGTGACGGAGAAAGCGCAAGCTGTTTCCAAGGCACGCAAGAATCTCGCCGACATCGAGGCGGCATTGAACCGCGCAGTTTTGGAAGAGCAGGACAACGAGATGAAACTCAAACGTTGTCAGGAAAAGCTAAGCATGGCACGCACAACCATGTTCGACACCGTGTTCGATGCTGTAGATAATGCTATCAACGGTTTCGACAGGGACACTAAAATCCAGGAGAATGACATCGCCGCCCGCAAAGGCACAATCAAGTCGCTCGAACTGTCGCTGAAGGAAATTGAGGAAACATCGCCCCTCGATGCCGTTGCTCCGCTGAAAGCGTCCCTTGAAGCCAAAAGCAAGGAACTGGCAAAAGCTACTGCCCATAAAGATGACGTAGAACAGGAACTGCAACGACTGACCACCCAGGAAACTCGCTTCAACGAGTTCAAGACCTATCTGGCCAACACCAAAATCGCAGCCCTGTCACAGATAACCAACGAGTTCCTTGAGCAAATCGGTTCTGACATACGCATATCTTTCTCAGGCTACACTATTCTTAAGTCAGGGAAGATACGCGACAAGATTTCAATCGCCCTGCTGCGTGACGGCATCGACTGCGGCGCTTTCGGAAAGTTTTCCAAGGGCGAGCGCACCCGCGTTGAACTCGCCACGATACTTGCCCTCCAGAAACTGACCAACATGAGCTGCCCTGAAGGGAAGGGACTTGACCTGCTTGTGCTGGACGAAATCCTGGAAGCTGTTGACGAGGACGGTCTTGCCGCAATATTCGAGGCTCTCAACGGCCTGCATCTGACATCTCTGGTGGTAAGCCACGGCAACATCGCCGAGAACTACCCCCACAAGTTAATCATCCACAAGAAAAACGGTGTATCATTCATTAATGGAAATCAAGCATGAGAACAAGAGACAACTGACCCGAAACGAAGTGCTTGCGCTGGACGTGGCGACCCACACAGGCTACTTTTCACTCCATGGTCGCGGAACATGGGATTTCACGGAATCCCTGCGGAGAAACAACAACAAGCAGCACAAGGCTTTCCGCGACACGTTGATAGAGTTCATAACCGAGAACAATATTCGCCAGCTGGTAATGGAAGATGTCAGCGCCGGCTCGTCCAAGGGCGGCTTCAAGTCGTCCGTAAAGCTGTCGGAGTTCCGTGGCATCGCCTTCGAGGTCTGTGATGAGCTTGACCTGCCGGAGCCGATACTGATAAACCCCAAGTCCGTGAAGAAATGGGCAACCGGGAACGGAAACGCGACAAAGGAGGACATGGTGAGGCTCTGCCGTCTGCGCTGGAAGACCGACCCGGTCGATGACAACGAGGCCGACGCCACCCACATCTTCTTTTACTACATCAGGAAATTCAACTTATAACACGAAATTGACATGAGTATAGCAAGAAGGCGCAGACGCGCCGCCGACAAGCATTTCACCGTGCTGTCCGAATTGCTGATGGACTTCTACCGGTTTCTCGAGAAAACCCCGAAGCCGGCAGACGATGAAGTCCGCGCCGAGTTCAAATACAGGAACGGCAAGTGGAGACACTACTGCGTTGCCAATAAATTGAATGACGTTGCATCTGATTTGTTCACCAAAGAAGTTGCGGCGTCATGGAGGAAACGCTACACTGCGGACAGCCCAAAGACCGGGAAGTAGACCCTGAGGTTATCGCACAAAGGCGGAAGCTGTTCGACGAGTATGTCATGCCGTTCCTCAACATGGTATATTCCCTGACGAGGAAGTACAGCAGCCACCCGTCGCACGTCCAGGAGAACTACACCCAGGTGCTTTCGACGCTCTACCGTGGCATAAACACCTACAATCCCGAAAGACCTATCCGTACTTGGCTTCACATCTGTACCAAGCGGAAGGTCTTCGAGATTGAGAGGAACAGGAACAGGTACGAGAACTCAATCGATGACTCGCACGATGTCTACCTGTTGGCCGACGATGAAATTGAAGGAGACCATGTCTCGAGCAACGCCATGTGCATTGCGAACTATAGGGAACTCTACAACGACGACATCCTTGCCGTGATTGACTCGATGACCCCTATCCACAGAGATGCCCTGCTCCTTCAGCTGGAAGGCCATTCCCTGAAGGAGATTGCAGAAATTGAACGGAAGAAAGGAACGCTGGAATCAGGCAACATCGACACCATAAAGAGCCGGCTGTTCCTCGCCAGGCAAAAACTCAAGAAAGAACTCACACGAGATGGAATACGCAGAACACACAAGGCAGACGAAGAAAGTCCTGCTGACGATGATACGGAAGATGATTGACCCGGCTTTCAAGTTTTCAGAAGGCGCGTCAACCACACGGGCGTTGGGCAAGTTCATAGGCGCGGTGGAAGCAGCTTTCGGAACAATCACGCCCGAGCGGTTGGTGGATGTCTGCGTGTTTGCGGTGCATCGGGTCAGGAATGTAGGATGGAATATCAAGACCGCCTTCAGCCCGAAGGTGGTAGGCTCATTCCAGACTGCTCTGAACGGACACAAATACTACGAAGATGTGTGGCTTAAAGAGCATGGTCTGTCCCGATTCTCGCTTGTCAACATGATTGCGGACAGACGAGAACATCCATTGGCAAAGTACATCTCTCCGCTGTCTGAAGAACGCACGAAACTGCGGAATCTCGGGCAGCGAGCAGGGTATGTCATCTGCCAAGTATCTACGCTTGGTTGGAGTCCTCAGTCAAAAGCGTGCGAGCAATGTCCTTTCACCTCGGAGTGCAAGACTGAGACTAATCGTAAATACCCCGAACTTTACAGACTAAGAACACAACATGGCAATTAAAAAAGACCCCCAGCTTCTGACAGACGACTTTCTGCTCGACTTGTATCAGACAAGCCGTGAAGACAACTATGTGCTGAAGGCCCTGGCTGAAAACATCGAACTCAACTATCTGCCTGACAAATATTTCCAGGAGTTCCACAAGCATATAGTGGATCGCTACCGTAAGACAGGTAGTTTCCCAGCCTTCAGCAGCCTCCTGCAAACCTTCAAATCGAACAATGGCGTAAGGGCATTGGTAGAAGACATCAGCAATGCAAACAAGCTGAACACAAAAGAAGCCTTGTTGCAGCTGGAAGACTACATACGTCAGGTGCGTTTCCAAAAGGCCTTCAGCGAGGCAGGGGACGCATACAACAAGGACGGAAGCAAGCTCGCAGTTGACAAGATGATGGACTTTGCAGACTGGTCGTCGAGATTCAGCCTTGCACCGCCTGACTTTGTTGACGTGATCGAGCAATTCGGAGAACGGTTCCGCTCCAACAAGACCAAGTTCAACGACACCAACAAAATGCGTCCTGTGACACGGTTCTATATCGACGAGCTTGACAGGCGCAACAACGGAAGAAACCTCCGGGGACAGCTTACCTGCTTCCTCGCGCCGACAGGTGTGGGAAAGAGCCATATTGCCCGGTGGGTAGGTAAGTGCGCCTGTCAGGTTGACGGACTTAACGTGCTTCACATACAGCTGGAAGGCTCTGAAGAGGAAGCGTTCAACGCATACGCGGCTTCCATAATAAACTGCTCTACCTTTAGCTACGAAACCGGAAACATTGACGAGGGCAAGGTGAAGAGCATGGAAGAGGAACTCAAGGCCGTTACAGGCAAACTGTGCATCAAGTCATACCCCAAATTCGATGCGCACATAACCACTTCAGACATACGCCGCTGCATCATGAGCTTCAACGACAGGTACGACACGAAGCTGGACGTGGTAATTGTGGACTCTATAGACTTGCTTGACGACGTTGCCGCCAAGAGCAATCCACGGAAAGAGGAACGTATCAAGCGCATCAATGTGGCGAATGACCTGAAAGACTTGGCCACAGATGAGAACGTGTGGGTTGTCGGAACATATCAGTCCACCATCGAAAGCAAGGAATGGTTTGACGACGAGAGCAAGCTATTGACGGCCTACAACACAGCTGAAGCAAAAGGCCTTAGCCGTCCTCTTACGCATCTCATATCACTCAACCAGTCAAGCAGAGAAGCCAAAGAACATACCATGCGCATCCATGTGGCAAAGAGCCGATTCTTCGCTACAGGAGACGCTTTCAGAATCGCTACAGACTATGAACACGAAGCCTTCTATGACAGGGTTCGGACAATGAACATCAACAAAGTCAACTAAATCAACATCATGACAATCTCTCAAGAAGACAAGGACAACCTCATAAAAGAAATACTTGCGGAGACTCACGGACACCTGGATGGCTCCGGCAAGAACATAATCGTGCCTGTATGCCCGGCGTGCGGCAAGGACGGAGGCAAGTTCGGCATCTACATAGGCAACGAGACTGAACGTAAGAAACCGTTCATGTCCCATTGCTTCAAGTGCGGACACACCACAACAACGCTCGACCAGCTGCTCGACCTTTTGGGCAGGTCTGACCTCAAGATAACGGAGACAGCCAGCTTTGCTCCGCTCGAAATCCCAGATTTCTACAAGCTCGGCAGTGAAACGGAAATCGACGACGACCTTGTGATAGTCGATATGCCAGAAAGCTGGAAACGCTGCTACCGTAATCCTTACTTGAAAAGCCGGGGCTTTGAAGGCGACGACTACGACTATTTCCCGGTCGGCACTACCTGTCACCTCAATTTCAAGTTCGATGACTATGTGGTATTCCCGATAATAGACGCTGGAGACATAGTCGGCTATGTTGCACGCCACACTTGGTCGAAGCAGCTTATCGACGAGTACAACCAAGACGCGAAACGCCGTGGCAAATACCAGATACGCCGGTACAACAACAGCACCGAGAACGATTTCGTGAAGCTGCTGTACAACTACGACGCGATAATCGAAGAAGAGACCGACACGGCAATACTTTGCGAAGGGGTATTTGACGTGATTGCTCTGACACGGAAGTTCGACCTGTACGAGAACCACTGGATTGTCCCGGTGGCAACATTCGGGAAGAAGGTGTCGCAGACGCAGATATACAAGCTCCAGAGCAAAGGCATCAAAACCGTCGTAATCGGATATGACGGCGATGCACGCGAAGGAATCCTCAAGGCCGCAGACTCGCTCGAGGAATATTTCGATGTGTACATAGCCCGGATTGAAGACCCTGAAGCGGATTTCGACTCAATGGACTTCTGGGAACTGTACGACACCTTCAGCGGCAATCTCATGACAACACGCGAATACAGACTTCAAACAGTGCAATGCTTATGATACAAGGCCTATATGAATGGCTCGATGCCAACAAGATACAGTACAAGCCTGTTGATGACGAGACCGTAGAAATCATCGGGCTTGGCAAGGCGTATGTTCAGGACATGGATAATGTCAGCTCCCTGTTCAAGAAAGACAAGGACGACGAATATGTCTTCAACTGCACGCAATGCCCCGACGAACTCATGGAAGACGGCATCAACCATGTCATCTTCCAGTTCGGCGACAACTGGTACATACATGACTTGCGCAAGAAGTTTGCCCTGAACATCCTCAAGTATGTGGGAAAGCGCAAGCCGTTGGAGCATGACGTGCCGTTTGTCAATCTCGGGATTCATACACCATACGAGCTGTTGAACGGCAGCTTTATGCCACAGTCCTGGATTAAGAAAGCGAAGTATCTCGGACATACTGCGCTGGGAGTATGTGACCGCAACACAATGGCATCGCTGTTTGCCTTCCAGAAAGAGTGTGAAGCGGCAGCCATAACACCCGTATTTGGCTATTCGCTGACATTCACAGACGGAGACAATTCCGTTGGAGCAAAGGTGTTCGTCCAGACCCAACAAGGCCTGCGCAACCTCCTTCGCATACAGAAGTGTATTATGGTTGACAGTCCGGAACATACCATAGACATCACAGAACTGACAGAACGAGGCAATGGCAACGTACTGGTTCTCGACAAGTACTCTTCGCGGTATATCTATGAGAACCAGACAGTAATCGACAATCTGAAGGACAGCTTCGATAAGGTGTTCTATCAGGTTGACCTGTCGGAGTTCAAAGCCGAGCGCATCGACATACGAGTGTTGGAGGCGGCCAAATTCTACTTCGACAACCTGTACACAACCGAATGTGTGCCGCCAGTGCTGATATGCGACTGCTACTACCTCGACAAGGACGATGCCAAGAACAAGGTTATTCTGAACAAGATAGCTGAAGGAGCGGCACATGAGCAGAGCAACGACCAGTACTACAAGGATGCTGACGAACACTATGCGGTATTTGAGCAGCTGTTTGACAAGGAGAAATGGGACATCTACAAACTGTTCAGTGAATGTTGCGACGGCACTCTCTATATCGCAAAACACGCTGAAGCAAGGTTTGAGACCGGACGCAATTTCATGCCAGAATACGATATGACAGAAGATGAGAAGCGCAAATACGGGACGACCCACAATATGTTCAACCAGCTTCTTGAAGAAGGGTTGCAACGCCTTGTCCCGGCTGAAAAGCAGGAGGAATACCGCAAGCAAATGGAATACGAGAAGTACATCATCGAATCCACCAACAACGTCGATTACCTGCTCGTCCAGTATGACACCGTGAACTGGTGCAAGCGCAACGGAATCCTGACAGGATGTGGGCGAGGTTCTGCTGCCGGCTCACTGCTGCTCTACCTGCTTGGCATAACGCTTACAGACCCTTTGCGGTACAACCTCATCTTCGAGCGTTTCCTTCTTCCTGAACGAGCTGGGCTGTACCAGGCGGAGACAACAATAATCGGAGAGGACATAGAAGCCACGGAATATGTCGATGTAGAGCTGGAACACGGACACAAGATAAGGCTCGACAAGGACGCACGCCTGCTTGTACGGCGAGAAGGCAGCGACGCTCCAGTCAAGATATATGCAGATGAACTTAAGGCTGGCGACGACATTCTGTGGGATAACAAAGACGAACTATTCACAATCAACGAATTACAGATATGAATATAACATTGACAGAAGAGATGAAGCGAGCGATGGAGCTTATAAACTCCAGCAACCGCCCAATCTACATAACCGGCAAGGCAGGGACAGGAAAAACAACCCTCCTGCGCTACATAGTTGAGAACATCAACAAGAAATTTGTCGTAACAGCATCAACAGGGATAGCTGCGATAAATGCCGGAGGTGTTACCCTTCATAGCTTCATGGGAATACCCATGGGCATACAGAACCCTTCTGGAAAACTGGAAGGGCATTTCAGCGGCGCAAAGATAGCGTTGGTAAACACAATCGACGCTCTCATAATCGACGAGGTTTCCATGATACGCCCTGACATAATCGACTACATCGACAGAAAGCTGCGCCGCTACCGCAAGTCGGACAAGCCTTTCGGCGGAGTGCAGCTCATCATGTTCGGCGACTTGTTCCAGCTGCCTCCAGTCGTGCCTAAGGCGGAGCAGGAAGCGATAAGTTTCCTGTACCCCGGCGTGTATTTCTTCTACGCAAACGTATTCAAGAGATGCGGATTTGACGTGGTTGAACTAACGCACATCTTCAGGCAAGCAGACAGCAACTTCATCGGCATCTTGAACAACATCCGCGCCTACAACCTCACCAGCGAAAACATCGAAGACCTCGCGGAAGTGCGTGACCGTGCGTCGTCCGAGAACTTCTCCGGCAACTGTCTGCATATCTGTAGCCTGAAGCGTGACGTGACCAAAATCAACGAGGAGCTGCTCGGAGAATACACCCATTCATTCCAAGCGCAGATTGAGGGCGACTTCAACCCGAAGGCTGCACCATGCGACGACATTCTGAAGCTACGGGTCGGTGCGCGTGTGATGATGCTGGTGAACGACAAGAAGCAGGGCTTTTCAAACGGCTCGCTCGGCACAGTCTCGAACATCACTGACAGTTCTGTTGAGGTAGAACTTGACCATGGCGGCACGGCTACAGTCGAAAAGCACAAATGGCACAGCTACAAATACAGCGTTGTCAACAAACAAATCAAAAAGGACGAGACAGGCAGCTGCCTCCAGTTTCCTGTCACCTTGGCATGGGCGATAACCATCCACAAGAGCCAAGGGCTTACATTCGACAACATAGTCATACACGCCAAGTCAATCTTCAGCCCCGGACAGATATATGTGGCATTGAGCCGGTGCAAGACGCTGGAAGGAATATCGACTGACACGTTCATAACCAACCGGCATATCCTGCCTGATGCTGAAATACTGGCATTTGAGAAATCCTACAGGGATGCAGGATTCGTCTTCAATCCCGATAACCTGAAACAAGCAGAACGATGAAAGTCACAAACGTATCAATACACAAGACCAAAAATCCCGTAACAGCCGCCGACACGTTCATTGGCAAAGGCTACCTGCAAGGCCCGGGAGGAAGCCTTCCAGATGTGGACTGCGACTACCAGTCAGACCGGCGGCAGGAAGTCAAGGAATACATCGAGCAACGCTACAACCATAACGGCAAGCAGCGTGTGTTTTCGGCTGGCACATTTACCACGCTGAAGGCCAAGGCGGTGATCAAGGATGTCGCACGGACTATGAGAATCCCAGTATCGCTGGTCAACTACATGACGGCGATGATTGACAATGACAAGTACGACTATACCGGCATCTTCCGTATGGCTGCCGAGAACAAGCGGTTCGCCAAGTTCATAGAAGACTACCCGAGGCTGTTTGAGGACATACGCACACTGATGTTCCAGCCTCGCTCAAGTTCAGTCCACGCTTCGGCTCTGCTTGTTACGCCCGATACGCTGGACGATGAGGACGTTGAGTGCTATGACTATACCCCAATCAAAAAGGTTGACGGCATACTCGTATCTGAATTTGACGGCTACCAACTTGACGAGTGCGGCCTCCTGAAGAACGACTGCCTTGCGACGAAAGAACTCTCCAAGCTCCAGCAGACCATGGATATATGCAACAAGGTCTATGGGGCGAATCTCACGCTGGAATCCATAGCCACAGGGCCGCTGGACGACGACAAGGCGTATGAGATGCTGAGAAACGGCTACACGCAGAACGTCTTCCAGTTCTCCTCAAAGGGAATGACAAAGTTCCTCGTAAGCATGAAGCCGACCTGCATCAACGACCTCATCGCGGCAAACGCGCTTTTCCGTCCGGCGACACTGGAGAACGGCTCAACCGAGGCGTACATCGACCGCAAGGACGGTCTGGTTGCGCCTACCTACCTGTGGGGAACGTACAATGCACTGAAGGACACATTCGGTCTCATAACCTATCAGGAGCAGGTGGTATTCATCGCTCGCGAGGTAGGCGGCTTCAGTCTTGGAGACGGCGTTCATCTCGTGAAGTTCGTATCCAAGAAGAAGATTGACAAGATTCGGGCGATGAAAGAAAAGTTTATGGAGGGCGCAAAGAAAAACGGTTGCCCCAAAGAAGATGCAGAAGCAATTTGGCAGCAAATCGAGACTTGCGGCAGCTACATCTTTAACCGCAGCCACGCAGCGGCGTATGCTGTCACTTCATACGTCGGAGCATACCTGAAGGCAAACTATCCTACCGCCTTCTACACGGTCGCACTCGAGTGGGCAGACGACAAGGAGCTTGTTATGCTCATGAGCGAAATGGAATCTTGCAGCAACGCCAAGGTTGTAGCTCCAGACATCAACAAGAGCGAAGTCTCCTTCTTCACCGATTACAATACCGACTCGATATTTTGGTCGCTCACTAGAATAAAAATGGTCGGGGCAAAGGCTGTGGAATGGATAATCGAGGAACGCAAGAAAAACGGCTCATACACCAGCATCGACAACTTCATCGACCGCGTATTCCGATACAAGCTGAAGAAGTACGAATACTGGGACGACCCTGACGACGAAAACGAAGTAACGCGATGCCCTGTCAACGCACGCCATGTCCTCAACATGATTCTCGCAGGCTGCTTTGACAAGGTCGAGAACGCGCTGTCTGTAGTCGAAAGATATGCCATCGTAGCTAAGGCCGCTGAACGTCTTGGCTTCAAGGTGTCAGAAAAGGATTTCCCAGCAGACCTTATAGGCAAGCATTACTTCTGGAGCCAAAAGCAAATAGCAGTTTCAGGCATCGGAGCAATCGACTACAAGCGGATATACGACAACAGCGAAATCAAATCCTCAATAAAGGGACGTGCATCATACGCAACCCTGAAGACAATCCTCGACCCTGAGAAAGAGGACAGCCGAGTAGCTGTATGTGCTACGGTGGTTGACGTCGAGGAAAAGAAGATGACAAGCAAGAAGACCGGGAACAAGGAAACGTACTGCAAGCTCGTACTCCAGCAAAACAACGACACCTGCGAGTGCGTGGTATGGCCTGAGCAATGGGCAAACCTCCGAGGTGTGCTTCTAAACTCTAAGAACAAGCTGGTCGTATTCTCCGGCGTCGTCAAATACAGCGACTATGCCGGCGTAAACAACGTATGGTTCACCAAAAGCTCTAAATGCGCAGTGTTATGAAAAGACCAATCATCATCGCCCTCGTCGGTAATTCAGGAAGCGGAAAGACATCCCTCTCGCTCTACTTGCAAGAACGTTTCGGCATACCGGCACTCGTGTCATTCACAACACGGTCAATGAGAGATGGGGAGGTTGACGGCATCGACCACCATTTTGTGAAGGACGCATCCTCAATGCCTGAAAAACCGCTTGCCCATACCGTATTCGCAGGAAACCATTACTGGACTTCACACAGCCAAATCACAACACCGGTCGTCACATACGTCGTCGATGAGGCTGGGCTGTTGGAGCTGAAAGAAAAGTGGTCTGACAAATACTCCGTGCTGGCGTTCTACATATCTCGCCCTGACAACCCGACTTCAGCCGAAAGGAAGAATCGGGACAAAGACAGGCTGCAACTCCCAGCATCAGCATACGAGGAGGTTTTGAACAACACTTCCTCCCTGTCAGACTTTTACAGTCTGGCAACAACAAGCATCATTAAAGCAATACTCAAAAGCATAGAATGATATGGCGATACCCAAACAAGAAAGAAATCCCATGATAGCATTTACGCTTGACTTCGAGACTGGCGGACTCAAATGCCAGACAAATGCAGTGACACAGATAGCAGTACACGCAACAAGACTCGACACGTTTGAACACATCGCTTCATTCGTGCGCTACATCCAGCCGTACTTCCGCAAGGAAATCAAGGCTCTCGCTCAAAACAAGCGCAAGACTCTCAAGAGCAAGTACGACAATGACGAGCCGGAACTGATGATATACGAGGACGATGCGCTCAAATACACGGCAATCACTATGGATATGCTGCACCAGCAAGGAGAACCCATAGAGCAGGTAGCACAGGATGTCCTCAAGTTCATGCAAGACAACACGCCCAAATGCAGCAAGAACATGAAGCCGTTCATCATCGGGCAGAACATCGGCTTCGACGAGGGCTTCTTCTGCCAGATGATGGAATATGCAGGGCTGATGAAGGAAGCACAGAAACTTCTTAGAGGCCATGTGGACTTCTACGGCAACTGGCATCCCTTGACGCTCGATACAATTCTGTTGGGTCAGCTCGCATTGTGCCACAAGCCTGATGTCACTTCCTACAAGCTGGAACTGATGTGCGAGCGGCTTGGCATTGAACTTGACGACGCTCATGACGCAGATGCAGACGTGGCAGCTACCACCGGAGTTGTGGCAGTACTCACCCAGCGAATGAGAAACGTCGGTGGAACTGTCGAGGACGGCGGTATATCAATCGCAAAATCAGAAAAGACACGAAAACACTTCAAGATATAGGATATGGAGACAAACGACAACACCGCCAGCATCCCAGTGCAAGCCAACAGCAATGATGCTCCACCGGTAGAAGAGCCAACCATTGAGTTCAAGGTAATATCAGACCGAGACTCAATGACCATAGTGAATGAGGAACTCGGGCAAGTAATGGTGGAAATTTCTGGGTACGATCTGAAGATTGACCTCAACATGGCGTACATAAACACTATCGAGGAGGTCGAAGCGGCTTGTGAGGGTATCTCCCAGCTGTTCCGCGAGACAATCATGGAGATACTGCTGTCTGGCAAAAAACAAAGCGACTGATACATAGCTATTCATTATAAACTGGGCCGGCATACGCCCTGCTTGGAGCTGTGTGCCGGCCCGTAAAGCAAATGTAATGAATAGCGCAAAACAACAACTGTCAGAAAACGAAGCATTTTTCTGCGAGCTGTATGTAAACGGCTCCGCAAACTGCGTGGGCAATGCCGCGAGATGCTATTCCGAAGTCTTCAAGCCCAAAGACCCTCGCTTGGCCAAACAGCTGGGAAGGATGCTGCTTATGGACGAGCGTATCCAAGAGTACATCAAGGAACTCGGCAACATGGCTGCGGAGGACAACAAGAGCATGAAGCGCTTCATAACGGCAAACCTCATGAGCATAGTTGAGGAAACCTCCTCGGCGACATATTCTGACAGGAACGGCACACGCCTCTCCCCTGCCTCCTTGCGCAGCGTGGCTGTAAGCGCGATGAAGCTGCTGTCCGATATGTACCCGGTCAAGGAATCGCAGACCAACAGGTTGAGCATAGAAGGCGGTGACGGCTCGTCAATAACCTTCAACGTCATAGTACCCGAACCTAAGAAAGACGCTGACAAGGAAGAATGACAGAGATAATCATTTCAAGCCTCGTCAGCCTCATCACGGGCATCGGGGCTACAGTCCTTTTCTATCCCCAGACACGGAAGGCCAAGAACCTCGAGAATGAAGCCAAGCAGTCGGAGGAATGGAAGAAGCTCTATGACGAAGAGCGGAAGATGGGTGCAGAAGAACGCAAGGAATGGGAAGCAGACCGCGCCCGCATGGATGCCAAGATTGACGAGCTTTTTGCACAGATAACCAAACACCGCGACGAGAAAGCGGAAATAACCAAAATCAATACACAGCTGGAAGTAGAGGTCACGCGCCTTCGTATGCTCAAGTGCGAAGTCGTTAACTGCCCGAACCGCCAGCCCCCTACTGGATACTGACATGAAACTTGAACAGACAATTACAATTATCCCATCAGTCACACTGGAAGAGTGCAGACTCTCAGACCTCGCAGGTCGCCAAGGGAAAGTGTGCGAAATAAACTATGCGAAAGACGGCTCTGTCAAAGGATGCTGGGTCGAGCTGGAAGGCGAACCCTACCTTGACGAGCAAGAGTGGTACATACCGATGAACTCTATCGTTGAATAAGAACGTGTAAAAGAAACGCCGGAATCTTTACATGACATCATGGACGTGTAAAGGAAACGGCGATTTCTTTACATATAGACCAAGACCAAAGCAATGGCAGACGCAAACAAACTCAAACCGATTATCCTGCGCTGGGAAGGCG
>URTA01000005.1 GCA_900550645.1 uncultured Porphyromonadaceae bacterium | reverse complement strand
GACCTGAAAGCCATGCTCTCCGGGGCTTCGGAACCGCCGCCGGACAGCCCTGAAAACTGACAGGGGGGCTTGTCCGCAACGAAAAACACGTCCAGCTTCTGCTCTTCAAGAAGTTGGGTGTGCCTCTCTGCGGTTTAGCGGACAGTAATACTTCTTTTTCGCGAAATAATCATTGTTATACGATAAATATTTTGTACCTTTGCACAACATGAATTTAGCCCGGCATTGGGTGGCAAAACTGTATATATGAACAAGTTCAGATTATCAATCAATCTGCTGTGTGTACTGATTATAGCAGTCACATCCTTCTCCGTCGCCGTCGGCCTTGGGGAGTTCACGAAAGGTGTTGTTGACGGCGTCGATTCTGTACAGCCCGATAAAGCAGTTGACGCGAGCAGCAACGACCAGCTTGTATATTTCCCTACATACTTGTCGCCTAAAGATGGCCTGCTTAGTAGCCGGCATGACAATATTGCAACGGCTGATGGCAACGACACAGTCCCGGTGGTCATGCAGCAGGCGATTATTGCTATGCCAGTTGGCAACATTCCATTGTCATACATGATATGCAAAATCGTGACTGGCATGGCGGTACTTGTCATATTTGTGATACTCATCATCAATTTCCTCAAACTAACAGTCCGCATCAACAAGGGCAACATATTCGACAGCCGAAATGTTACGCTGTTGCGTCGCATTGGCATTCTTACGCTCATCATGGCAGGACTTACGCTGGTAGACTTGCTGCTCCAGTCGTGTATGGTTGATGCTAACATACCGGAACTGCGCGATTATTCACGTACGCTGTTGCCAGCTCTCCCCTGGACCAACGCCCTGATAGGCCTCATATCCCTCCTCATGAGCAAAATTTGGGAGGGAGGCCTCTCAATGAAGAAAGAACAGGACCTCACAATCTAACTTTTGACCCTCTGAACAATGGCGATTATAGTAAACCTCGACGTGATGATGGCCAAACGGAAGATTTCCCTCGGCGACCTCGCGGAGAAAATGAACATCACGACCTCAAACCTTTCCATACTCAAGACAGGAAAGGCCAAGGCCATACGTTTCACCACTCTCAACAACATTTGCCGCATACTTGACTGCACTCCAGGCGACATTCTGGAGTTCAGGCCAGACCCGCCCGCCGAGGAGCTGCCTGACGGCGCGATAGCGGCGCAATAATAGCGAAATCAATTCTTTACTCAATATTCTGATCATGAAACATTTTCAATCATTACTCTTGATTGCAGCCGCTGCGGCAGTTTCCTTCCCCATGGCGGCTCAAGAGCATCTGAAAAGTATCGATGCCAAAAACATCAGCAAGACAGTCTCCCCAAAGGAGGACTTCTTCAACTATGTTGTCGAGGGCTGGAGAGAGTCTCATCCCCTCACGTCCGAGTATTCACGCTACGGACAGTTCAATGTACTCAATGACTCGAGCAACAACCGCGTACAGCGCATCGTGACTGGCCTTGCAGCTACAAACCCCGCCAAGGGTTCCACAGCCTACAAGGTCGCTTCGGTCTATGAACTCGCCATGGACTCTGTTCGCCGCAACCAGCTCGGCGCACAGCCCCTACAGCCCATGCTCAAGGAGATTGAAGGCACGACTGCCGACCGCATGACCGACCTCTTCTACAAAATCCAGAAAGTCTACGGCTCGCCATTCTTCTCTGCCGGTCCTATGGAGGACCTCGAGAACTCAAGCATATATGCAATGTATGTCTCAAGCGGCGGCATGACCCTTGGCGACCGCGACTACTACCTCAAGACTGACAAGCATAACAAGGAGGTACGCGAGGCATACAAGACCATGATGCAGCGTATGCTCATCCTCTCCGGCTACAGCAAGAAGGATGCTACACGCATAGTGAAAAACGTCATGAAAATTGAGACAGCCCTCGCCGATTCCGCATGGACACGCGAGCAGAGCCGCAACATTGCAGCGATGAACAACCGCTACACTATGGAGCAGCTTCAGAAGACTTATCCTAACGTAGACTGGGTGCGCTACTTCGATGCAACTATGGGCATCAAAGACCTCACAAGCGTTATCGTGACCGAGGAAAGCAGCATCAACCAGGCCAACGCCCTCCTCGCTTCTACGACTGACCGCGAGAAGAAGGACTACTACATCTGGACTGTCGTCCGCGCCGGCGCAGGCTACCTTAGCGATGACTTCGCTGATGCTTCATTCCAGTTCAGCAAGGTCATCAGCGGTGTCGAGACAATGCGCCCACGCTGGAAACGCGCTCTCGGCGCAACTGAAGGCGCACTCGGCGAGGCTATCGGCCTGCTCTATGTAGAAAAGTACTTCCCCCAGTCGTCCAAGGACTATATGGTAGGTCTCGTAGAGAACCTCCGCACAGCCCTCGGCAAGCACATCATGAACCTCAAGTGGATGAGCGAGGACACCAAAATCCAGGCTCTCAAGAAGCTCTTTGCCATCACTGTCAAGATTGGCTATCCCGACAAGTGGGAAGACTACTCCAAACTCGACATCAACCCCGAGTACAGTTACTACGACAACATGATGAACGTCTCCCGTTGGGCTACCGAGAAGGAACTCGCCAAATGGGGCAAACCCGTTGACCGCACCGAGTGGGGCATGCTGCCGCAGACCATCAACGCATACTACAACCCGATGAACAACGAAATCGTGTTCCCCGCCGGCATCCTTCAGGCTCCGTTCTTTGACCCCGACTCTTCTGACGCAGAGAACTACGGCGGTATCGGCGTGGTTATCGGCCACGAGCTTACTCACGGATTTGACGACCAGGGCTGCATCTTTGACGCTGACGGCAACATGAGAAACTGGTGGACTGAAGCTGACACAGAGGCCTTCACTGAAATGACCAAGGGACTCATCGCGCAGTTTGACGAAGTTGAGGTACTTCCCGGTCTCCACGCAAACGGACAGTACACACTCGGCGAGAACATCGCAGACCAGGGCGGTCTCCGCGTTGCTCGCACAGCATTCCTCGACTCACAGAAGCAGAAAGGCGTTGACGTAGAAACAGAGGCTGCCAAAATCGACGGCTTCACGCCGATGCAGGTATTCTATATGAACTATGCCAACATCTGGGCGCAGAACATCCGCGATGCAGAAATCCGTTCCCTCACAACTGGTGACGTACACTCACTCAGTGTGAACCGTGTAAACGTGACACTCCGCAACCTCGAGCCGTTCTTTGATGCATTCGGCATCAAGGAGGGAGACAAGCTCTTCCGTCCCGAGGCCGACCGCATCGTAATCTGGTAAACAACAGTATTCTTACTCATATTGACAGAGGGTGCGCCTGTCCTTTCAGGCTCACCCTCATTTTATGCGCAGCAAAGTAGGAACGCGAGTTCGGGATAACAGTTGATGTGTCAATTCGGCTTGGTATGCGAGACGCAATGGCACGCTAATCCGGGCGAGGCCGTACAGGCTCGCCGCATTGCCGTTGGCTTGCATGGTTACTGCCAGATTGAGAGCTGCCCGTCCTGCGGGCAGTCCTCGAAGTCGAAGTTTACGTGGGGCTTGACCTGGAAGAAGCAGTAAGCCCCCATTGCGGTGAGCAGGTTAATGATGAAGTTGTGCGGGCTGTACGAGAACGTCTCCGGGAACATGTTGCGCCAGCGCATGCACACGCAGCCCAGGCAGTAGTGCTTGAAGTTGCGGAAGGTGTTGATGTGGAAGCAGATCAATATGGTTATGACCTCGGCGTCCGACATCTTGCGCTTGCGGCGGCGTTTCTGTGCGCCGGAACCCGAATTGAGGGTGTTCTTGACAATTTCACGCTCGAAATCCTTGCAGAAGTCGTCTGCGATACAGAATATTTCAGTAACTTTGTCTTCGGTAATCATGGTACATGCTTTTGTTTTCGCACCTCTAAGTTGCTAAAAATCACCGAGATTACCAAACAAGCAGGCGGCTTTTTCAAGTCGCCTGTATTATTTTTTTGCCCATTCCTTATCCCGAACTCGCGTTACTAGATAACAAGGATGCGCGACGTGTGCCGTATGATGCGACGCAGTTTCGTATGTGCCGCATGAGCGGCAAGTGACATAGTCCGTTCCCGCGACAGAGTAGCGGCAATCATACACCCTCCGTTGTGGTGAGAATAGCAAAGAGGTGCGTCGGTTGGCGCACCTCTTTGCTGTGTATAGGGATTATTATGGGTCAATCTTCGGTGAGCTGCTCGGGGACTGCAGCGATCTTGTTGTTGTGGTTGCGGATGAAGGTGAGAATTGCATCACGAGAGTCGCTCTGCGGTATGTCCTCCTCGATGCGGCGGACGGCATTCAGTACAGATGTGTTGCACTGGTAGATGTGGCGGTAGCACTTGGCGATGTTGTCGATAGTCTCCTCGGAGAAACCGCAACGGCGGAGGATGAATGCGTTCACGCCGTAGTAGGTGATTGGGTTGTGTGCCATTACGATGAACGGCGGCACATTGCCGTTGACCCGGCAGCCGCCCTTGACGAGCACCCATTCGCCCACTTCGCATCTCTCATGTATGAGCGCGTTTGAGGAGAATATGGTGCAGTTGCCAATCTTGCAGTCGCCGGCAATCTTGACCGCATTGCCGATGACGCATTTGTCGCCGATTGTGCTGTCATGGCCGACATGAGTCTGAGCCATTATAAAAGAACCAGAGCCGATGCGAGTAGCCTCGCCAGTACGGATTGAACGGTTTATGATGACGTGTTCGCGTATGACTGTTCCGTTGCCGATGATGACCTGGCTCTGTTCCCCTTTCCAGCGGAAGTCCTGCGGCGTGGCCGCGATGACAGCGCCGTCAAATACTTCCACATTTTCGCCCAGAATAGCCCCTGACAAAATTGAGACGTGTGGGTGAATGTGGCAGTTGTCCCCCAGTGTGACGTTGGCGTCGATGTAGGCAAACGGGTCGATGGTGACATTGTTGCCGAGTTTTGCATCCGGATTGACGAATGCGAGCGGGCTGATCTGTGTCATGGTTGAAATGTTTTAGAGGTTAGACGATGTAGGAGAGCGGGGAGGGAGGCTGTCCGAAAAGCCGCAAGGGGATGCTGGAAACGGTTTTACAGTTTCCTCGCAACCCTTTGCAGGTGGTCTGTCTCAAATAGAGAATGTCATATCAATATCCGCCACCTACAGCCTGATAGAGGCTTATGAGAGCGGATGCCTTGTCGTGCTTGTTGGCGAGGTTTGCCAGCTGCGCACTGAGGAGGCTGCTGCGGGCTGTGAGGATTTCGAGGTATGTGGTGGACTGTCCGAAGTTCATGAGTTCTTCAGTATATTCCACAGACTTCTCGAGCTGCTCAACCTGCTGCTGCAGGTACTGGCTCTTCTCGTCAGCCTTGTTGATGCTCACCATTGCATCGCTCACGTCAGCAGCAGCAGCAAGAACGGCGTACTCAAATTTGTTGAGAGCAACCTCCTGCTGAGCCTTGGCAGCCTCGAGCTGAGCGATGTTTCGTCCGCGTGAGAACAACGGGGCTGTCAGCTGTCCGGCAAGCTGGATAAACCATTTGCCAGGGTTGGTGATGATGCTTCCCAACAGGTTGGTAAAACCTCCCTGCGCCGATATTGCGAGGCTGGGGTAGAAGTTTGTGCGGGCAATGTTAGTCGCATAATATGCTGAGGCGAGTCCGCGTTCTGCGGCACGCACATCAGGACGCACAGCCAGATAGTACAGCGGTATGTCAGACTGTGTGGCAGCCGGCAGCTCGAAGTCGAGCGAGGATGAGACGGGCCATGTCTGCGGGTAGGTATTAAGCAGCAGCGACATGGTGTTTTGCATCTGTGCGATGGATTTCTCCAGGTCGGGGATGTTTGCCATTATGCTGTAGTAGTTGGCTTGAGACTGAACGACAGCAGACTCGTTGACACGTCCAGCTTCCTTCATCAGCTGCATTGTCTCGCACTGCTCCTTCCAAATCTCAGCGGTGTTGCGTGTCAACACAAGTTGCTCGTTGAGCCACACGAGGGCATAGTATGTGTTGGCGACGCCGCAGATGATTTGAGAGCGGACTGCGTGCTGGTAGTCCTGCGCCTGTTCCACATCAACCTGTGCCTTGCGCTTGTTGTTGAGGATTTTGCCGAATACGTCAATCTCCCATTGTGCGGCGAGGGGCAGGGTATAGCTCCAGTTCATGTGGCTGCCTCCGTAGCTTGCAGTTCCTCCGTTGGGGTTAAAGGATAGCGAGGGGAGGTAGCTTAGTTTCGCGCCCTTGAGCTGCGCCTGTGCCATAACTACGTTCTGGCGTGCGTTCTCGAGGTCAGTGTTGGCTTCGAGGGCGCGGTTGATGAGCGACTGTAGCTGCGGGTCGGTGAATACCTGCTGCCAGTCGAGGTGTGCCAGTGTGGTCGAGTCGGTGGCCTCTGCGGCACGCGCATAGTCATTGACAATGGCGTTGTTTTCGGGCAGCTCGTATTTCTTGTAGATGTTGCAGCTCGTCAGCAGGGCTGCGGCAACTACAGGTATTATATATTTCGATTGTTTCAGATTCATCGTCACTTAGATGTTTGATCGTTGTTTATACCGTATTGCTCTATCTCGGACTTGATGTCGGAGTTGTCGGTGTCGTTCCACTTAATTGGTGAAATCTTCTCCTGCAGATACTGGAATGCTGCAAACAGAGCCGGCACAATGAGTACCTGGAGTATCATGCCAATCAACATACCGCCAACTGCACCCGTACCGAGAGCCTTGTTTCCGTTTGCGCCTGCACCGTGAGCAAACATCAGCGGCAGCAGACCGATGATCATAGCCATTGATGTCATAAGGATAGGACGCAGACGAGCAACAGCTCCCTGAATTGCGGAGTTTACGATGCTCATGCCCGTCTGGCGGCGCTCAAGCGCGAACTCCACGATAAGGATGGCGTTCTTTGCCAACAGACCGATAAGCATGATTAGCGCAATCTGCAGGTAGATGTTGTTGTCAACACCGAATATCTGTGCAAATATGAACGTACCCATAAGTCCGAACGGCACAGAGAGGATAACCGCCCAGGGGAGCATATAGCTTTCGTACTGTGCCGAGAGGATGAGGTATACGAACACAAGCACAAGCACGAAAATTGTTGCCAACGAGCCTGAACCGCCTCCAGCTTCCTCACGTGTCATGCCGGAGAACTCGTATGAGAAACCTTGCGGAAGTTTTTCCTGGGCCACACGCTTGATAGCCTCGATAGCCTGACCAGAGGAAACGCCGGGATTAGGAGTACCGGTGATGGCAATGGTGGTAAACATGTTGAAGCGATTGATGATGTCCGGACCGTAGACACGTGAGAGTTTCACAAAGTTGTCTATCGGAGCCATCTCCGAGCCATTGCGTACCTTGATTTGCTTGAGCGTCTCTGGCGACACGCGAGCTTCGGGGGTAGCTTGCATCATCACACGGTACAGCTTGCCGTAGCTGTTGAAGTTGGAGATGTACATACCGCCGTAATAGCCCTGCAACGCCTGAAGAATGGCGTTCTGCGTCAGACCTGACTGTTTCACCTTAGCCACGTCGATTTCTACGAGGTACTGTGGGAATGTCGGGTTGAATGTCGAGTATGCCATCTGCACCTCGGGGCACTGGTTCAGAGCTGCAATAAATTGCTGGTAAACCTGGAAGAAGTTGTCGAGCGAACCGCCAGTCTTGTCCTCGAGCTTTACTTCAAAACCGTTGGTTGCAGAGTAGCCGGAAATCATAGGAGGCTGGAAGAACATGATCTGCGCATCCTTGATGCCGCCGGTCATCATGAACAGCTTGCCAACAACGGCATTTGCTGACTGAGACTTGTCTTTGCGCTCTTCCCAAGACTTCAGCTTGATGATGAATGAGCCGTATGTGTTGCCCTGGCCACCGATGAAGCTGTAGCCGGTGATTGCGGTACGGCTCTCGACTTCTGGTATCGAGCCAATGACCTTGTCAACATTGTCCATAACCTGCTGTGTGCGCTCTTGTGAAGTCGCAGGGGGCAGAGTCACGACACCCATTATGGTACCGGTGTCTTCGTTGGGTACAAGTCCAGACGGTGTGCGGTTCATAAGCCATGCCAGCACCCCGACTGATACGGCAACAAATACAAATGCGAGCCAACGCCTGTTGATGAATGAATGCGTGGCAGTGCGGTATTTGCCCAATATCTTGTCGAAGACACGGTTGAATGCGTCGATGAAGTCGCGAGAGAATATGCCTATCAGAGCCAATATGGCGACTATGACAGCGATGGTACTCTGCATGATGTTCTCGAAGTTGAACCAGCCAAGCACAAGGAACACGATTGCCGCGATGAGAAGAACGGACGTGAGCCATACGGGGAGGTGCAGACGCTTGCGGTATGCGGTCGTCACAGCCTCGCCGGCAGCAGAATAAGCGTCAGCCATACGCTCGCGCAGCGTGCTGTCAGATTTGTGAGGCTTGAGGAAGAGGGCGCAGAGTGCCGGCGAAAGGGTCAATGCGTTGATAGCCGACAGACCAATTGCCATTGCCATTGTCAGACCGAACTGGCGGTAGAACACACCTGAAGTGCCGCCAAGGAACGAAACGGGAATGAACACGAGCATCATCACGAGGGTAATTGAGATGATTGCGCCCGAAATCTCATTCATCGCATCGATAGATGCCTGACGAGCCGACTTGTATCCTTGATCCAGCTTGGCGTGCACCGCCTCGACGACGACTATCGCGTCATCGACGACTATCGCAATTGCAAGCACGAGGGCAGAGAGGGTAAGGAGGTTGATGGTAAACCCGAACACATACATCAGGAAGAATGTACCGATGAGGGCTACCGGAATAGAAATCATCGGGATGATTGTGGAGCGGAAGTCCTGGAGAAATATGAACACCACGAGGAACACGAGAACGAAGGCCTCAAGCAGCGTTTTGACAACCTCAGCGATAGATGCGAACAGGAAGTCATTGACACTCATGAATGTCTTCAGAACCATGCCCTCCGGCAGCTGTGTACGCTGTTCATCAAGGAATTTCTCGATATCCTCGATGACAGCGGTCGCGTTACTTCCTGCAGACTGGAACACTATTGCTGATGAACCAGTATGACCGTTGTTTCTGTTTGCAAAGCTGTAGGTTAATCGCCCGAGTTCGACAGAGGCAACATCGCCCAAGCGCAGTATTTCACCGTCGGAATTAGCGCGTATAACAATGTTCTCAAACTCCTTTGGTTCGTTCAGACGGCCCTTGTAGCGCATAACGTACTGGAAGCTTTGGTTGCCCTGTTCGCCAAACTGACCAGGGGCAGCTTCGATGTTCTGCTCGGCAAGAGCTGCTGTAATGTCGCTCGGCATCAGCCCATACTGCGCCATGATGTCAGGCTTTAGCCATATACGCATGGAGTAGTCAGCACCGAAGGCCATGGCATCACCCACACCATTGACACGCTTGATTTGCGGTATAATGTTGATGGCCATATAGTTGTCGATGAATTGCGTGGAGTATCTGTCCTGCTCATCGTACATACCGAGCACCATCAGCATTGAGCTTTGGCGTTTCTGTGTAATTACACCTACCTGGTTGACCTCGGACGGGAGGAACGCAGCAGCTTTTGCCACACGGTTCTGCACATCAACAGCAGCCATGTCGGGGTCAGTACCCTGTTTGAAGTATACGGTAATTTCAGCGGCGCCGGTGTTTGAAGCCGATGAAAGCATATAGTCCATGTTCTCGGCACCGTTGATTTGCTCCTCAAGAGGGGCGATGACCGAGTTGAGCACAGCTTGGGCATTTGCTCCGGTATATGTGGTGCTCACACGTATAGTAGGCGGCGCGATGTCCGGGTACTGCTCGATTGAGAGGCTTGTCAGACCGAGCAGACCAAGGATGACGATGAAGACCGAGATAACGGTCGAAAGCACCGGCCTGTTGATAAATCTGTCTAATTTCATGATTAACTCTCTTGGTTGGAATTATATTCGAGGAGAGGGTTGTGTGCAGCTTCGTGTATTACTGTTGCGGCTGCTGGGCGGCCTGGTCGGAAGTCCCAGGTTTCTTGGGGCGTATCTTCATCTTGTCCTTGACAGTGATGCCTACGCCCTCAACTACTATGCGGTCGCCGGCTTTCAGGCCAGAAGTCACGATATAGTTCTGACCGTCGTTGTCCTTTGAGATTTCTATCGGTGTAGCGTGTGTCACATTGTCCTTGTCGAGTGTATACACGAATTTCATGTCTTGAACCTCGTATGTAGCCTTCTGAGGGATAAGGATTGCATTGCGTGAAATATTGGGTATCATCACGTTGGCGGTGTTACCCGAGCGGAGCATGCCGTCAGGGTTGGGGAATGTAGCCTTGACCTGTGCGCTTCCGGTAGCAGCGTCAAGCACGCCTGAAACGGTGGTAATCTTGCCGGAATAAGCGTATTTCTCGCCGTTGGGGAGGCGCAGAGTCACGGAGGGCAGGGAGTCGAGCGCAGCCTGAAGCGAGCGACGTCCGCCGTTTGTGAGGTCAAGCACTTCCTTCTCGTTGAAAGAGAAGTATGCTTCCATCTCGCCGTTGTTGGAGAGTATGGTGAGCAGCGTAGAGGGGCTAACCAGTGCGCCCTCCTTGAAGTCGATTGTGCCGACAATACCAGCTGCAGGTGCGGTCACATTAGCGTATGACAGGTTCTTGCGAGCAGAGACAAGCTGTGCGTTTGCGGCATTAGCGGCTGCGCGAGCCTGGTTTACCTGTGCCTCGGCGGCATTAACGGCATCTACGGAAGTTTGGTAAGCGGAGCTGCTTATAATGTTCTTGTCGAGGAGTATCTTGTTGTTCTTGGCGTTTGTGCGGGCAGTGTTGACATTGGCCTGTGCTGCAACGATTGCAGCCTGAGCTTGTGCAACCTGAGCCTGAGCTGCACTAACGGCAGCTTCGAGCTGAACGCGGTCAATGGTGAAGAGTGTCTGTCCTTTGGATACGCGCTGACCTTCAGTGACGCATACACGGGTAATAAACCCAGACACCTGCGGACGTATTTCAACATCGTTTTTACCATGGAGAGATGCCGGATAGCCATTCTCGAGAGTGGCATCGCCCTCGCCGATTGTGATGACTGCCAGTTCGGGGTCTTGTTCCTGTTGCTGCTGTCCATTGCCATTGCAGGAACACAGCAGGACACTGCACAATGCGACAAGTGCGAGGTGTCCCGAGTACTTCATAATTTTCATCATATCTGTTTTTACTGTTTAATTCTTAGTTGTGTTACCTATTTCCTTAGTCGATGATCGTTTGTATTGCGATATCAGATGAGTGTTCGACTTGCAAAGGTACGAATTTCCCCCGGTTTTCATAAGGTCGATTTATCGAAAAACGACAAATCGAACAACAAAACTCCTTAATCGAAAATAGTTTTGACCGTGGTATGACCGCATACCTGGTCAAAACTATATCCTTGTCATATTTTGAATGGCGGCGGAGTGCCGGGGTCGTCATCATCGTCATTCGATGACTTTACCGGCTGGCCGTCTTTGCAGCTTTGAGGATTGTTGTCGCGATTGGAGCGGCCTTTGTCTTTCGCCTTGTCCTTCTCGTTGAGTTCGCTGATTTCATCAGTGCGAGATTTCCACTTTCTCGGGCCGAGTATTTCACGCACGTCGTCAGTGAAAATAACCTCCTTTTCTACGAGCAAGTCCCGCATACGGTTGTGCTGCTCGGCGTGTTCGCGCAGTATGCTTTTTGCTCGCTCATACTGTTCGCTGACTATGCGAATGACCTCCTCGTCGATTCTACGTGCAGTCTCCTCGGAGAAAGGCTTTGTGAAACCGTAGTCTTGTCCAGTCGAGTCATAGTAGTTCATGTTGGGAATGCTCTTGCCCATGCCGAACACCATGACAAGATTTCGGGCTATCTTGGTGCATCGCTCAAGGTCGTTGCTTGCGCCAGTGCCAATCTGCCCTGTGAAGACTTCTTCGGCAGCTCGTCCGCCCAGCAGTCCGCACATAGTGTCAAGCAGAGCCTGCGTAGGGACAATCTGCCGTCCCTCGGGGGCATACCATGCGGCACCAAGCGCACGCCCGCGCGGCACGATAGTCACTTTTACAAGAGGGTCGCCGTATTTGAGCATCCAGGAAATAGTAGCGTGTCCGGCTTCATGTGTGGCAATAGAGAATTTCTCCTCATCGGTTATTACTCGCGAGCGTTTCTCAAGGCCGCCGACGATGCGGTCTATCGCTGCCATGAAATCGTCCCACTCTACTTGCTGCTTGTGGTTGCGAGCCGCAATAAGCGCGGCTTCATTGCATACATTGGCGATGTCAGCTCCCGAGAAACCTTGTGTCTGCCGAGCCAGCTGGTCCACATCGAGGTTGCTGTTGAATTTTATGTCACGCAGATGCACATTGAATATCTCCACACGGTCGGAAAGTTCAGGCAAGTCCACATATATCTGCCTGTCGAAACGACCGGGACGCAGCAGAGCTTGGTCAAGCATATCAGCACGGTTGGTGGCAGCGAGTATTATGACACCGTTGTTTGTGCCGAAGCCGTCCATTTCTGTGAGCATCTGGTTGAGCGTGTTTTCTCGTTCATCATTTGACCCCATGTTAATGTTCTTGCCTCGGGCCCGACCTACGGCATCGATTTCATCGATGAAAATGATGCACGGGGCTTTCTCCTTGGCTTGCTTGAACAAGTCTCGTACACGCGCTGCGCCGACGCCTACAAACATCTCAACGAAGTCAGACCCCGACATGGAAAGGAACGGCACGTTTGCCTCGCCGGCAACGGCCTTGGCAAGTAGCGTCTTGCCGGTTCCCGGAGGTCCGACGAGCAACGCGCCTTTCGGAATTTTCGCTCCGAGTTCGGTGTAACGCTGCGGATTTTTCAGGAACTCAACTATCTCTTCTACTTCTACTTTGGCTTCGGCCAGTCCAGCCACATCCTTGAAAGTGACGTTGGTGCTGTTGTCCTTGTCAAACACTTTTGCCTTGGACTTGCCCACGCTGAATATGCCGCCACCTGCACCGCCGCCGTTCATCCTGCGCGACATGAAGAACAGGAAGCCGATGAACAGGAGCGTCGGCCCGAAAAACCACAGATAATGCAGCACACCGGAACTTTTCTCGAATTTTACTTTTATGGGGGGCTTGCCGCTTTGAGCGAGTGTGTCATTCCATGTGTCGATGTCTTTCTGAACAGCATCAGACGATGAAATCACAGTCTTGATTTTCTTCTCCTTTGAGCTGTTTGTTGTGTCAACGATCTTGAAGCTCTTTTCCCCCTGGGATGTCAGGAGGCCTTCAGCCTCATTGTTGTCGATAAAGACGGTTATCTCGGAAACGTCACCTCTTGCTGCGGCCTCGGAAAACTCGGTCCAGTTGACATTCTTTACCGTGGAGCTATCCTGAAAGAGGAAAGCCCCGATGAGTATGCCGAATATCAGCAGGTACATCCAGTATATATTCAGGAATGAACGCTTGTTGCGTTTCCCGTTGTTGTTAGGTGTAATGGGCATGGATTGTCAATAAGTCATGTAATCAGTAGGAGGATCTGTCAGTCGAGGTCGGGAATATCAGTGACAGGAGCGTCACCCCAAAGTTCCTCGAGACGGTATCTGTCACGCACATCGGGAAGGAAGACATGCAGGAACACTTCGCCGTAGTCGAGTATGATCCATTGAGCCGTGCGGTATCCCTCGTCATGGTATGGCTTTCTGCCGCCATGCTTACAAACATAGTCCCTCACACTGTCCGCTACTGCCGTGACGTGCGAAGTGCTTGTGCCTTGGCATATTACGAATTTGTGAGCGGGAGCTGACGCGATGCCGGCAAGGTCAATTACAGATATTTTCTTTCCCTTGCGTTCCTGTATGCCCTCAACTATGAGGGATGCGATGTCGTCGGTTTTGGAATCCATATAAATGTTTTGAGCCAATTTCTCGCGAAATTACTAAAAAATCGCGTATCGGCAAAATCACTGACGATAGCGTACTTGAATTATTTCCCAGTCAATGATGTCCCAAAGTCGGGACAGATAGGATGCTCTCATATTGCAGTAGTCCAAATAGTATGCATGTTCCCATACATCGAATGTCAGCAGCGGTTTAAGCCCTTGTGTCATTGGATTGGAGGCGTTGCTGCCCTGTGTGATGAACAGTTTGCCGGCATTGTCGCATGACAGCCACACCCATCCAGACCCGAACAGCGTTGTCCCAGCCAGCTCGAATTGCTTCTTGAACTCGTCAAACGACCCGAAATCACGGTCGATTGCTCCGCGGAGTTCTCCTTGCGGCTCACTGTTGCGATATGGGGAGAACTGGAAGAAATAGAAAATGTGATTCCACGCCTGAGCAGCGTTGTTGAACAGCTTGCCGTCGCTCTTGCAGATGATTTCCTCAAGTGACATATCGGCATATTCTGTTCCTTCAATCAGCGAATTGAGAGTGTCGAAATATGCTTTCTCATGTTTGCCGTAGTGGTACTCTATGGTATTCTCGGATATTACCGGAGCCAGAGCATCGGGAGCGTATGGCAGTTTGGGCTGTATGAATTTCATTGTCGTATCGTGTGTTGGTATATCAAAATAACGCGAAACGCAAAGCGATTGTTTTGCGCAACAGGGTTGCATATTGCAGGACAGCATACTGAAAAGACCCCGACTTATTGCAAGTCAAGGTCTTGTGTTTATCCGTAAAAAAGAGCGGTGTCAGTCGAATATTGCGTCCCAGTCTTTCCAGACCGGCTCATAGCCGCCTCGTCTTATGGCTTCAGCCACTTCATGAGGTGTGCGGTCATCGGAAACCTCGAATTGTTCGAGAGCGCGGTCGGCGTATGTTTCGTAGCCGCCAGGCTCGGTGCGGCTGCCGGCACTCATTGATGTCACGCCGAGCGGCATGATGTGATCGCGATATTCAGAAGCCTCGCGAGTTGAGAACGATATGTCTGCTTCATGGTCGAATATGCGGAATGCGCAGGTGAGTTGTACAAGCTGCCTGTCAGAGATGATCGACTTGGGCTTGAAGCCGCTTTCCGACGGACGCATACGCGGGAAGTTGACCGAATAGCGTGACCTCCAGTAACGTTTTTGCAGGTAGCGCAGGTGTCGTGCGAGCATCACCGCATCGCCGCGCCAATCTTCAAGCCCGAGCAGTGCGCCCATGCCGATTTTGTGAACCATGGCATCGCCCATGCGGTCGAAGCCGTTGAGCCGCCAGTCGAAGTGTGACTTCATGCCTCGCGGATGATACTTGCGGTATGCCTCGCGGTGGTACGTCTCCTGAAAGCAAACCACGCCGTTCAGTCCGGATTGAGTCAGCCGGTAATAGTCGGCTGAACGCATGGGCTGTACCTCTATGGTCAGGTTGTGGAAATGCCCACGGCATACGCCCAGAACTTTCTCCAGATAGTCCACGCCGCACAAGGCGGGGTACTCTCCGGCGACTATGAGCAGATTCTCAAACGGCGCAAGGCGTTTTATAGCCAAACATTCGCGTTCAACCTGTTCGAGAGTCAACACTGTGCGCGTGAACGGGTTGTCATGGTTGAAGCCGCAGTAGACGCATTTGTTGGTACAGGCATTGCCCACGTACATTGGTATGTACATGGAAATCGTCTTGCCGAATTTCTGCTGCGTAAAGTGTCTGCTCATCAATGCCATTTTCTCCAGATATGGAGCGGCTGCCTGTGAAATAAGAACTGCAAACTCGTCAGGAGTGAGCGGTCGGTTGTCGCGGGCAGCGACGGCAAGAACCCGGCGCACATCTGCGTCGGTGGCATTTTCCACCATTTCAATAGTGCCATCCCAGTCATACTGGTTGATGACATCGGCGAAGCCGTGTCCGAATACGGCTTCGCTGTCCGGGTCTGAATGGGCTTTCATTACTTGTCGCATTTGTCAGCTATGTTCTGGGATATGCGCATTGCGCAGAAGTTCGGGCCGCACATTGTGCAGAACTTGTCGTCGGCATCGGGTGCGCTGCGGCGAGCCTCAAGATAGTACGAGCTGGCGCGTTCCGGGTCGAGCGACAGGTTGAACTGGTCTTTCCAACGGAACTCATATCGAGCCTTGCTGAGGGCGTTGTCTCGCACCTGCGCTCCGGGGAAGCCTTTGGCAAGGTCCGCTGCATGGGCAGCAATCTTGTATGCAATCACGCCTTCGCGCACGTCCTGCAGTGTGGGCAGCGCGAGATGTTCCTTGGGAGTGACATAGCATATCATGGCAGTACCGAGGTCTGATATGATTGCTGCGCCAATGGCAGAGGTGATGTGGTCATAGCCAGGGGCAATGTCGGTGGTGATAGGTCCAAGGGTGTAGAACGGAGCTTCGTGGCATGACGAGAGCTGACGGTCCATGTTCTCCTTGATTTTGTTCATAGGCACATGCCCAGGGCCTTCGATTATCACCTGAACGTCATGAGCCCAAGCCTTTTCGGTCAGTTCTCCCAGCACGTCAAGCTCAAGGAACTGAGCGCGGTCGTTAGCATCATGAATTGAGCCGGGACGCATACCGTCGCCAAGGGAGATGGCGACATCGTATTGCGCCAGTATCTCGCATATTTCGTCGAAGTGTGTGTAGAGGAAGCTCTCCTCATTGTGGATGACAGTCCATTCTGTCATGATAGAGCCGCCTCGCGAAACACAGCCTGTCAGACGGTTCTTGACCAGGTTGGCGTGTTCACGCAATACGCCGGCATGGATAGTGAAATAGTCCACACCTTGTTCGCACTGCTCAATGAGAGTGTCGCGGTATATTTCCCAAGTGAGTTTTGAGACATCGCCGTTGACCTTTTCAAGAGCCTGATAGATGGGGACTGTTCCCATTGGGACAGGGCAGTTGCGGATAATCCATTCGCGGGTCTCATGAATGTTGTCGCCCGTAGAGAGGTCCATGAGCGTGTCGCCGCCCCAGTAGCAGCTCCACACGGCTTTTGCAACTTCCTCCTCAATGCCAGACGAGAGTGCGGAATTGCCGATGTTGGTATTCAGCTTGACGCGGAAATTGCGTCCGATAATCATCGGCTCTGCCTCCGGGTGGTTGATGTTTGCGGCTATAATGGCACGACCTTCTGCGACTTCTTTGCGCACGAACTCAGGTGTGACGTATGAGTCAATGCCGAGTGCCGCGTTGTTGGCGTTTTCACGGATAGCCACATACTCCATTTCCGGGGTAATGATGCCCTTGCGGGCGTAGTGCATCTGTGTGACGCACTTGCCTTTCACGGCGCGGCGCGGAAGGTGTCTCACCGGGAAACGGATTTCGTCAAGCGACTTGTCAGCAAGGCGGCGGTTTCCATATTCACTGGTTAGGGAGTTGAGCACTTCCGTGTCTTTGCGGTCAATGACCCATTGCTCGCGGTGGCGGGGCAGACCGGCGTTGATATCAATCTTGATATTAGGGTCAGTGTATGCGCCACTGGTGTCATATACTGTTACCGGGTCGTTGGGGTATTCCACCCGTTTGCCGTTCTCAATGCGCACTGTAGGGTAGAGGTTGATGCGACGCATGCCCACGCGGATAGGGTGAATTGTGCCGTCAATGTATATCTTCTCTGAATTGGGGTATGAGGAGAGGTCAATATTGTCTATTTTCATGATTGATTAATGTGTTTGTCAGTCTGTGAAAAATTTAGTCAGGGGACTTGAAGCCTCAGCAGAAACCGATGTCGCGCCAAGGCCGGCGAGGTATGCGTTGCGTCCGGCTATAACAGCCATGCGGAATGCATCAGCCATTTTAGCCGGGTCGTCAGCAATGGCGATGGCGGTATTCACAAGCACGGCATCCGCTCCCATCTCCATTGCTTCTGCAGCGTGCGATGGTGCGCCAAGGCCGGCATCAATGACAACAGGCACACGGCTTTGCTCTATGATTATTTCGATCATGTCGCGTGTCACCAAGCCCTTGTTTGAGCCGATAGGTGCGGCGAGTGGCATGACAGCTGCTGCACCGGCCTCCTCGAGTAGTTTGCACAGTACCGGGTCTGCCTGAATATACGGCAGCACCGTAAACCCTTCGGCTGCAAGAGTGCGCGTAGCCTCAAGCGTCTCAATGGGGTCAGGCATCAGGTATTTCGGGTCGGGATGTATCTCGAGCTTGATGAATTCTGTATTGAAGATCTCACGGCTCATGCGGGCGGCGAGTACAGCCTCTTCGGCATTGCGCACGCCGGAGGTGTTGGGCAGCAGCTGCACATTGTCGCGGTTGATGTGCGTCAGCATTTCGTCGGTAGCCTCGTTCATCATGTTGACGCGCTTCATGGCTACGGTTATCATCTGTGACTGCGAAGCGAGGACTGCATCGAGCATCAGCTGCGGCGATGCGAACTTGCCTGTACCCACAAAGAGGCGAGAAGTAAATTCACGGCCTCCGATGGTCAGTATGTCAGACATAATATATTATGTATTATAGAGTTAGTATTCAGTTTTTCAATGTAGAGTTGAGCAGCTCTGTCATTTTGCGTGTCACTGCAGCCATGTCGTGAGCGTTAGCAATAGCACCGCTCACGGCTACACCGTTCACCCCGCATTCCATGAGCGGGAGAAGGTCGTCAGTGCCGATGCCGCCAACAGCTACGCGAGCAATCTCGATACCCCTCTCGTCCATGCGGCGGCATATCTCGCCGATACCTTCCTTGCCGAGTATCGGCGCAAGGTTCTTTTTGGTCGTTGTATGGCGGTACGGACCTATGCCGACATAGTCTATGTCACAGGTTGAGACGCTAAGCACATCCTCAAATGTGTTTACGGTCACGCCTATTACAGCGCCTGCCCCGAGTATTACCCGCGCTTCGGATGGTGACATATCCTCTTTACCGACGTGGACACCCGACACTTCAAGTTCCTTTGCAAGCGTCACACGGTCGTTCAGTATCAGAAATGCCTCCGCCTCTTCGCACATAGGCTTAATGACGCTCACCACGTGGCGGATTTCGTCGTCTGACGCATCTTTCATGCGCAGTTGCACCCAGCGGCAACCGCCTTCGAGAGCGGCTGCCACTTGTGCCTCTACAGGCACTTGGCAGTCGGTGTTTGTTATGAATTGAAGCATGATTTCGCTTTTATTGTTTTCAGTTTTTCGGCAAGTTCACTTGCTGATTTAGCCCCCCATATATAGCCGAGCATCGCAGCTCCGGCAAATCCGGCATCATGCAATGCCGCGAAACTGTCGGGAGTCACGCCTCCGAGGGCAATTACTCTTGTCGGCGGTTGCATCTTTGCAAAGTCTGCAAGAGAAATTGCAGCGTTGTATCCCTGCTTGGAAATCGAGTCAGACACAGGTGACAGGGTGATATACTCAAATTTGTCAGCATCGGCCACCTCTGCCAATGAGTGGCAACTGCGAGTTACTGTGCCGTGACTGCCTGTATAGGACGGATTTCGGCTGTTCAGATGCGCACCAGCCAGCCCGTATGCGTCAACCAACGCGAAATGAGAATGAAGCCGCATCCTGCTGTGCAACCGGCCCGGTATAGCCTCAATCAACTGTCGCATCTCAGCTTCTATGGCATCAGGATGGCGTAGATGTACATAGTCAATGCCGCTGTCCAACAGGGTCGTGACAGTGTTTGCTTCACCAGGAACTGGATACTCTGGCGTTATAGCGACGGTTATGAACTTGCCCATAGAGTGTTGACTAAATCAGCCTCCGTATGCTGCACTGATTATCATGATTTTGTCTTCCTCGTTCAAGTTGGAAACCGGCCAGCTTTCGCGACGGACAATTTTCCCGTTGACGGCAACGGCAGTGCCGGCTGTCTTTATGGACAGATGTTCCAACAGGTCAGCGATGTTTTCCACCGTGACGGGAAGCATTTGGGGTTGGTCGTTTATATATACTCTCATGGTATGTACTTGTTTGTTGCTTTTGAAGTCAGATAGGGTAGTGTGCCGAGCGGCCCGTATCCGCCTTTGCCTAAGGCGAAATTTGCGCCGGCGCGAATAAGTCCGTGTACTGTCTGCTCAGCATCTGCCACGGCTTGGTGCAGGCTACGGCGGCGTGCGAGTCCGCATGCTATGGCAGTGGAAAGGGCGCACCCAGTGCCGTGGGTGTTTGCCGAGGCTATGCGGTGTGAAAAGAAGAGCATCTGGCGACCGGACTGTACCTCATACAGGGTGTCTGTTATGCTGTCCCCAGCGCAGTCACCGCCTTTGACCAGAGCCGAGCGTACGCCATATTTGCCGCACAGCTGCACAGCGAGTTCTGTTGCGGAGCAGCTGCCGGTTGCTGCACCAAGCAGCTTTTCAGCTTCGCACACATTGGGTGTTATGATGTCGGCTATGGGGAAAAGGGTTTCTTTCAGCGCGTAGTATGCCGATGATTTGCCGCAACTGGTGGAAGCCAATGTCGGTGAGCCTATCGGGTCAACTACAATGTTGCGCAGTCTGTGCCTGTCGATGCACCGTCTGACGGCCTCGATGCTTTCCTCTGTTGGCAACATCCCGACTTTGACCGCATCGATGGTAATGTCAGATGCGAGTGCCTCAATTTGCTGTTCGAGCAAGCCGGCTGATACCGGCACTATTGCATCTGCGCTTTGGGAGTTCTGCACTGTTATGGCGGTAACAGCAGTAACAGCGTAAACACCCATGACCATGGCTGCCTTGATGTCACCTTGCAAACCTGCTCCCGCAGAAGGATCAGAACCGGCTATCGTTAGTATTGTTGTGTATGGCTCTTTCATCGCACTGGCGTGAATTGTTAGCGGAAGTTTTTGGAAAAACCAAGTTCACCCGATGTGCAATGGCAAGAAAAAATGTCTCCCTGCATCGGCATTATCCGCATCAGGTTCATAGGGTATGTTCTCAGCCGCCAAGTGGCAGCACCCCCGCTTTCGCTGCAAAGTTATACAAAAAAATCGGGAACGGCAAACGTATGCGCCGCTCCCGATATAAATTGAGTGTAGTCGCTGTGTCAGAATACGTAGCCGAAGCCGATGTTGAAGAAGCCGCCACTGCAGTCGTCCATGAGGGAGTACTTGCCTTGCAGCGAGAGCTTGAATGTTGATGTCAGATAGATATCGAAACCAGCACCGAAGTCTGCACCAACGCGGGTATAGTCGCCCCCATGGTCAACATTCCAGTTGTTGAGGGTGAGACCTGTCAGGGGATATATGTTAAACCCTTTGGCCAGACGGAAAGGGAAGTGCATATCCACAGAGAATTCAAAACCAGAGAGACAGTCATTGCGGAAAATGTAGCCGACTTCCGGTGCTATACGCACGTGAGGCGCGATAGTATACTGGAAGTAGATGTCAGCATAACCGCCGCTGTTGTGGGTGGCGACACCGCCGGCGAGACCCAGTGTCATCTCGTTGCCCTTGGCACTTGCCGTAGAGCCGATGCCGGACAGCCCTGCCAAAGCAAGAGCCCCGACCGCGATTAGTTTGTTCATTGAGCATTTCATAGTTTATTCGGGTTTGTTTATGTGCAACCCCAGGCTGGCATCCATTCCGGGCTTGCGTGTTTGTACTATATTTATCCGTAGTAACGTTGATTAATCGGAAATAGTTTGTTACTTTTGCAATAAAATGAACGTAACCGTTCCACGGCATCTGCGGCTCGCCGCAGATTGTCTGCGAATATCGAACTGCGTAATGGATAGATTTGGATTTTATCGTGTTTCTGCGGCCTTTCCGCTGGTTAAGGTCGCCGATGTAAAATATAATGAGGAACAGACACTTGCATCAGTGCGAGATGCTGTATCACGCGGCTGTGAGCTGCTTGTCTTGCCCGAACTTGGGTTGACTGGCTATACATGTGGCGACCTCTTCCACCAACAGCTGATGCTTACAGCGGCAGAGGTGGCTCTTGCGCGTGTTGCCGAGGCTACTGCTGGCACTCGGCTGATGGCTATCGTAGGCGTGCCGCTGATGCACCAAGGCCGTTTGTACAACTGCGCGGCGGCATGCGCTAATGGGGAAGTGAAGGCTGTTGTGCCCAAATCATACTTGCCGAACTACAACGAATTCTACGAAAAACGTTGGTTTGCTTCCGGCAAGAATGTGCGCTGTGAGGATATATGCATCTGTGGCGAGAGCGTGCCTTTCGGCACTGACGTGATGCTGCGCCACGGCGGCGCATCGGTCGGCATCGAGATATGCGAGGACTTGTGGGTTCCTGCGCCGCCGAGCAACCGCATTGCGCTCGCTGGAGCAGACGTGATTGCAAACCTTTCCGCGACCGATGAGCTGATTGGCAAGCACGACTACCTGCGCTCGCTCGTTTCCGGGCAGTCTGCCCGCTTGCGCTGTGTATACGCTTACGCCTCGGCTGGGGCAGGGGAGTCTTCGACAGATGCTGTATATGCAGGCAATGCCCTGATAGCCGAGGACGGCCGGATGCTGTGTGAATCCCCGCGCTTCTCCGAATCTGCGCAAGCTGTGACCGCAGACGTAGACCTGGGAATGATACGCGCAGACCGCCGCCACATAGATACGTATTACGAGAATGATGATGAGCAACTTGGGTTCTGTACGGTTGACACTTGCGTTCCTGCAGATGATGCGGAAAGGCAGCTTGAATACCGAACCGTAAAACGTCATCCTTTTGTGCCCTCGGCCGGGCCGATGCTTGACGACCGCTGCCGTGAGGTAACATCTATACAGACTGCCGGACTTGTGCAGCGTCTGCGCGCGACTGGTTGTCGCCACCTAACAGTCGGAATCTCCGGAGGGCTTGACTCTACGCTTGCTCTGCTTATCTCCGTCAAGGCATTTGATGCGCTTGGACTTGACAGAAAAGGCATTTATGCGATAACTATGCCCGGGTTCGGCACTACGCACCGCACCCATACCAATGCGCACACCATAATGCAGCGGCTCGGGGTAACAGCTGTCGAAATACCCATTGCCGATGCCGTAAGACAGCATTTCCATGACATAGGGCAGGACGAGAATGTGCATGACGTGACATACGAGAATTGCCAGGCGCGTGAACGCACGCAGATACTGATGGACTACGGCAACCGCGTCGGGGCAATGGTGCTCGGCACGGGCGACCTGTCTGAACTCGCGCTGGGCTGGTGTACATACAATGCCGACCACATCTCTATGTATTCGGTCAACACATCTGTACCCAAGACATTAGTGCGCCACCTGGTGGAGTGGATAGCGTGCCGTGAGGAAGATGCGGAATTGCGCGACGCCCTCATGGACATAGTCAACACACCCGTCAGCCCCGAACTGATACCAGCTGACAAGAACGGCAACATTTCGCAAAAGACAGAAGACCTCGTAGGACCCTACGAGCTTCACGACTTCTTCCTCTACTATACCATGCGCTACGGCTTCACGCCGCGCAAGGTCTTCATGCTTGCCATGACTGCATTCGCCGGGACGTACGATGCTGATGTAGTGCGCCATTGGTTGCGGACATTCTACCGGCGGTTCTTTGCGCAGCAGTTCAAACGCTCGTGCCTGCCTGACGGTCCGAAGACTGGAAGCGTGTCCATATCGCCACGCGCTGACTGGCGCATGCCCTCCGACGCATGTTCACGCATCTGGCTCGACGAGGTAGATGCCATTTGACAATTCACGGCATTTTGTGTAACTTTGTAAGTTCAATGCAGCAGTGATGAGTGAAAAGGACGATATAGAAGCGGCAGTCAGCGTGTTGCGCGGCGGTGGGGTGATACTTTACCCTACTGATACCGTGTGGGGACTGGGCTGTGATGCGTGCAACGGCAATGCCGTAAGCCGCATTTTCGATATCAAGCACCGTCCGTCTGCCAAGTCAATGCTGCTGTTGGTAGCCGACATGGATATGACAGCTCGTCATGTGGCAACTGTTCCAGATGCTGCAAGACGCATTTTGGCAAACGCCAAACGCCCTACTACAATCATATACGACTGCGCACACGGCATATCCCCGTTGCTTCTCGCCGAGGACGGGTCTGTAGGCATACGCATACCCGGCTATGAATTTTGCGCTGAACTATGCCAGCGGCTTGGTTCTCCGCTCGTGTCTACATCTGCCAACATTTCAGGGCAACCTGCACCTGCGACATTCTCACAAATCGACCGGCAAATCATAGATGCTGTGGACTATGTATGTGAAACAGGTAGGGAAGGCCGTCCGCAAATGCAGCCGTCCGACATCATCAAAGTGTCGGCAGGCGGTACAGTAACTAACATAAGAATATTCGACAGTGGTCTCGATCAACACACAAAGGGCTAAATATGTGTTCTCCGACTGGTTGACGACGAGCATTGCGTTTCTGCTGTTCAATGTCTACCGCTTCTTCCACTTTTCGGTGGGGGATTATGAGGCGCATACCTATACCCTGTGGATGTACCTGGCCGACAACAAAATGCTTGTTGAGGAAATCCTGTTTCCGCTGGTCATGCTCTTTGTATATTGGCTGTCCGGATATTACAACAATCCATTCCAACGGTCAAGGTTGCAGGAACTGTATACGACCGCTTATACCGCGATTATCAACACCCTGTTGATTTACCTTGTCCTGCTAACCAATGACCAGATAGCCGTATCATCGAGCAACTACGCCATGCTGGCGACGATATTCGGACTTCTGTTTGGCATGACATACCTCGGCCGGGTAATCCTGACGGGTGCGCGTTTCCGCAAAATCAGGCAAAACAGGTGGGCATTCCGGACCATAATAATCGGCACACGAGACAAGGCACGCGAGGAGACACGCAGGCTCGAATCGTCGCTTGCCAACCTCGGGTATGTGGCTGAGGGCTATGTGCTTATAGACAGCGATGCCGTAGGGCGTGAGTTCTTAGGAAAGCCAGTGTACTCGCTTGAAGACCTGAAAGATGTGTGCCAAAGGGACAAGATTTCACAGATACTAATCACACTGCCCTCTACGTCTGATTCGGGATTGCTAAAATTACTGGGACGGCTTTTCGCCCTCGACATACCGGTGAAAATTGCACCAGACCTGCAGTCTTACTTGACTTCTGGCATTCGGCTTCAGGATATATACGGTGAGCCATTTGTCGATTTGACTACACCTCACCTGCGCGAAGCATCGCAGAACATCAAACGCACGCTCGATGTCTTGATTTCAGCCATTGCGCTGATTTTGCTGGCAGCGCCGTTCCTTATACTTGCGTTCCTGATAAAGTCAGATTCAAAAGGCCCGGTTTTCTATCGGCAGCAGCGCATAGGCCGTCACCGCAGCCCATTCTTCATCTACAAGTTCCGCACTATGTATGTAGATGCCGAGGCCGCCGGACCGCAGCTGTCAAGTGACAATGACCCACGTGTGACACGTATCGGCCGCATCATGCGCAAATACCGCATAGACGAGCTGCCACAGTTCTGGAATGTGCTGACAGGTGACATGTCGCTCGTCGGCCCACGTCCTGAACGTGAGTTCTATATACGCCAAATACTCGAGAAAGCACCATACTATACGCTCCTGCACCAGGTTCGCCCAGGCATAACCTCGTGGGGAATGGTGAAATACGGGTACGCCTCAGATGTTGACCAGATGATCGAGCGTGTACCTTATGATTTGCTCTACCTGTCGAATATGTCCATATCCGTCGATTTCAAAATATTAATCTACACAGTCCGCACCGTATTGCTCGGCAAAGGGAAATAAAACAACCGAAGAATGGCATACAAGGAAAGAGACAACAAGTGGACACGCCTGTGGATAAGCATAGCTGAATGGCGTGAGCGGCACATCAAGGAACGAAACTTCCTCGTAATGCTTGCCCTCGTTGTCGGTGTGCTGTGCGGATTTGCGGCACAGCTGCTCAAACTCCTCATACACTTGATTTCCGGATTGCTTACTTCCGGCATGGATGACGGCAACGTCAACTACTGGTATCTGGTATTTCCTGTTGTAGGCATACTGATAGTGTCCGTGTTCATACGGTATGTGGTCAAGGACAACATTTCGCACGGTGTCACCCGCGTGCTTTATGCCATCTCGAGGCGTAAGTCGCGACTGAAGAAGAAAAACATATACGCTTCGCTTGTAGCATCGTCGGTTACAATAGGCTTTGGCGGCTCTGTCGGTGCAGAGGGCCCAATTGTATTCACAGGGGCGGCTATCGGCTCCAACATCGGCCAGGCATTCCGCCTTTCGCCAAAAATTCTGATGATACTCGTAGGCTGCGGTGCGGCGGCGGGTATTGCCGGCATATTCCGGGCACCGATAGCGGGCATGCTTTTCACTATTGAGGTGTTGATGATAGACCTGACCGCAGCGACGGTCATGCCGCTTATTATCGCATCTGTTTCAGCTGCTACAGTCGCATACGTTCTTGAGGGATACAACTCCGAGTTTTTCTTTGCACAGAGTGAGCCGTTCCTGACAGGCAAAATACCTTATACCATACTCCTCGGCATTTTCTGCGGTTTCATCTCCCTCTACTTCACGCGCTGCATTTTCGGAATGGAGACATTCTTCAAGCATATCAGCAAACGGTGGGTCAAGATACTCGTCGGAGGCATCATCCTTGCCATTCTCATTTTCCTTTTTCCTTCACTGTACGGAGAGGGTTATGACACTATCGACCTGCTGCTCGACGGCGATGTAAAAGCAGTTGTAAACGGCACGTTCTTCTATCTGGACCGCGATAACGTGTGGGTAATTGCTGGTGTCCTGTCAGCTATTGTACTGCTGAAAGTGTTTGCCACCTCTGCCACCAACGGAGCCGGAGGTGTCGGAGGCACATTTGCCCCGTCGTTGTTTGTCGGGGCATTGGCCGGATTCCTATTCGCTTATGTATTCAACGAGCTGAACCTCGGCGTGACCGTCTCAGAGAAGAATTTCGCGCTGATGGGCATGGCTGGCGTGATGAGCGGTGTGATGCACGCACCGCTTATGGCGATATTCTTAACTGCCGAGATGACAGGTGGCTACGACCTGTTCTTGCCACTGCTGATAGTCTCTTCGCTCTCATACATGACCATACGCATTTTTGAGCCGTACAGCATCTATACCATGCGTCTTGCCAAGCACGGAGACTTGCTTACGCACCATAAGGACAAGGCCGTGCTAACCATGCTGAATGTCGATGAACTCATCGAGCGCGACTTCAAGAGCGTGACGCCTGACATGACCCTCAAACAGGTTGTCGATACTATTGCCACATCGACGCGCAACCTGTTCCCGGTTGTGGACGATGAGAACAACCTTGTCGGCGTAGTATTGCTCGATGACATACGCAACATCATGTTCCGCCCCGACCTCTACAAGAAAATGCACGTGCGCCGGTTCATGTCAATGCCTCCCGACCGTATCGACATACACGACTCAATGGAAAATGTAATGCGCATTTTCGACAAGACCAACGCATGGAACCTTCCCGTAGTTGACGGCACGAAATACGTCGGCTTCGTGTCAAAATCCAAGATTTTCAATTCATACCGCAAACTGTTGCGCCATTATTCTGACGACTGACAGCATATATTGCGGCATAAACATTGGTGAACAATGAAGAAACTCCAAGATATAAAAATAGTGTTTTTCGGCACTCCGGAATTTGCCGTTGCCTCGCTTGACGCGCTGGTGTCAAAGGGCGCGAACATCGCAGCAGTCGTAACCATGCCCGACAAGCCTGCCGGACGCGGACACAAGATGTACCAAAGCGATGTCAAGAAGTATGCAGAGGCGCATGGACTGCCTCTGTTGCAGCCCGCCAACCTGAAAGACCCGCAGTTTATAGATGTTCTTCAGGCTATAGGCGCTGACCTGTTTATCGTGATCGCATTCCGCATGCTGCCTCAGGCTGTGTGGCAGATGCCCCCGCTCGGCACATTCAACCTGCACGCTTCCCTGTTGCCCAAATACCGTGGTGCAGCCCCTATAAACTGGGCTGTCATGAACGGCGAAACAGAGACTGGAGTGACTACATTCATGCTTAAGCACGAGATTGACACCGGAGACATCCTTTCGCAGCGAAAAATTGAAATATTGCCGACAGACAATGTCGGAGATGTGCATGACCGGCTTATGGCGATTGGTGCGGAGGAAGTGGTTAAAACCGTGGAGATGATAGCTGCCGGCACTGCAAAGCCGATGCCGCAGCCCGAGGGTGAGTTTACTCCAGCCCCTAAGATATTCAAGGAGGATTGCCATATCGACTGGTCTCAAAACACCGAAACTATACACAATCAAGTGCGCGGGCTTTCTCCCTACCCAGCTGCTTACACGTTCATTCATGACGCTAATGGCAAGCAGGTTTGCGCCAAAATATTTGTGTCCGCAGTACGTCCCTTCACTGTTGACGGTGTGCAGGGCATGACATCAGGCGGCAAAATAGACAGCGGCAAAGTGAATGTGTTGAAAAATTCCATGTACGTGATGACTGGCGATACTGATTGTCACGGCTGCTGCATAGAAATACTTGAATTGCAGCCGGCCGGGAAAAAGCGCATGACTGCAGAAGCATTCCTCGCCGGCTATAACCCTGATTTTTGCGAATGACATGGGAACACACAAGCAGAATTGCCGCATAATAGCTGACGTATTACATAGCCATGGTGTCAGGCATATAGTTTGCTCGCCCGGCTCGCGCAATGCACCGATGCTTTTGGCGGTAGATTCGCTCCCCAAGGTCGAGACGCATATAGTGATTGACGAACGGTCAGCCGCGTTTGTAGCCCTAGGTTTAGCCCAGATTTCGCGTGAGCCTGTCGCTTTGGTATGCACTTCAGGCACGGCTCTTCTAAACTATGCTCCAGCCGTGGCCGAGGCATACTATCAGGGACTGCCGCTTATAGTGGTTTCCGCAGACCGTCCGGAGCGTTGGATAGACCAAGACGACTCGCAGACGCTTCGCCAGCCTGGTGCGCTCTCCAATTTCGTCAAGAAAAGCTACGACATTCATGATTTCGCAGCTGACAATGCGGATATGTGCCGCTATGCCAACCGCGAGGTCAATGATGCCATGATTACGGCATTGCGCCGCCGGCGCGGTCCGGTGCATATCAACGTGCGTCTTGACGAACCATTGACTTCGGGCAGGCAAATCCCGTTCTCGCAACAGCGGAAAATCAGCTGTGTGGAAACAGAGGACATACTGGCAAAAGATACAGTTTACGACCTGGCGCAACAGGCGGCTGGCAAACGTGTGCTTGTCGTTGCCGGATTCATGCTCCCAGACGACCACTTGAACAAGGCAATGCTGCGACTTGTCTCATTGCCTAATGTGTATGTGATGCACGAAACGGTATCCAACCTGCATCTGCCGCGTCAGCACAGTGCGGTTGACGTTATCCTATCGCACCTTACGCCACAACAGCGCGAAGATTTGCGCCCTGACATAATAATCACCCTCGGAGGCGCACTTGTGTCGCGTGCGGTCAAGGAGTTTTTGCGCTCTTCAGCTGGAGTAGAGCATTGGACTGTCGGGCATAGCCATACTACTGTGGACTGCTTCAATTCACTGATGCTGCGCATAGAGGCCGATCCTGCCATGTTCCTTTCTGCTTTTGCGAAATTATTGGCTAAAAACAATTCTGACAACGGTTATGCAGCCGCGTGGTCCTCGTGCAAGAAGGATGCCATCGCTTCGCACAACCGGTTTGTTGGGTCAGCTGACTGGAGCGACTTGCGTGCTTGCCAGATGATATTTGACAGCATGCACGATGATTTCAATGTGCAGTTAAGCAACGGCGCTTCAGTGCGTTACGCGCAGCTGTGCATGTCCTCAATGCCGCATGGCTGCTACTGCAACCGAGGGGTATCAGGCATCGATGGCTGCCTTTCAACTGCGATAGGCGCAGCAATGGCTTATCCTGAAACGACAGTGCTCGTGACAGGCGATATGTCTATGGCGTATGACATTGGCGCACTATCCATAGCTGAAATACCGGAACGGCTGAAGATTATTGTATTGAACAATCAGGGCGGCGGCATTTTCCGCTTCATACCTTCTACACGCTCCTTGCCCGAGCGTGAACGTTATTTCTGCGCTCCGCCGCGACTGCCGCTGAATATGCTTGCCCCGGCATACGGCATAGAGTATTTTGCTGCTTTCTCTGCGAACCAACTGCAGCAGACGCTGCCTATGTTTCTCGCTCCGAGGCTCGCCCCGGCTATACTTGAGGTCATTACACCTGGCGAACGCAGTGCGCAGATACTCATTGACTACATGAACAGAAACAAACAACAAACATATTGATATGTACGATTGGAAACCAATTAAACAATATACCGACATCCTCTTTGAACAGTTTGAGGGGATTGCGAAAATAACTATCAACCGTCCGCGTGTCTACAACGCTTTCCGCCCACAGACAAACGCTGAAATGCTTGACGCAATGAACATTTGCCGTGAGCGAAACGACATCGGCGTAGTGATACTCACGGGCATGGGCGACAAGGCCTTCTGTTCCGGAGGCGACCAGAACGTGAAGGGCGTAGGCGGCTATATCGACGAGAACGGTGTGCCGCGCCTGAACGTGCTTGACTTGCACAAGGCTATTCGTTCTCTGCCCAAACCCGTAATTGCAATGGTCAACGGCTACAGCATCGGCGGAGGCAATGTGCTGCAAGTGGTGTGCGACCTCTCGATAGCTTCAGAAAATGCTCGTTTCGGCCAAACCGGTCCTAAAGTGGGGAGCTTTGATGCCGGTTTCGGCTCGTCTTACCTTGCCCGCTGTGTCGGACAGAAAAAGGCTCGCGAGATTTGGTTTCTCTGCAAGCAGTACACCGCGCAAGAAGCTCTCGAAATGGGCATGGTCAACAAGGTTGTGCCGTTTGACCGCCTCGAAGAGGAGACCGTGGAATGGTGCCGCACCATATTGAAGCGCAGCCCAATGGCTATCCGTATGATTAAGCGTGCTCTCAATGCTGAACTTGACGGACAGCACGGCCTTATGGAGTTTGCCGGCGACACCACGCTGATGTATTACCTTATGGCTGAAGCGCAGGAGGGGAAGAACGCATTCCTCGAGAAGCGCGACCCTGATTTCGACCAATTCCCTAAATTCCCCTGACCGGGACAATCTGTTATGCGACTATCGTTTGCACCGTATATTCTCCATTTCCGCACCCCTTCGGGAACGTCTCGCGGCATACTGACCGAGAAGCCAACATACTTCATCAAACTGTATGACGAACAGAACCCGGAGGTCTGCGGAATAGGAGAAGCTCCCTATTTCCCGGGACTGTCGCCTGAAGACGGCAGCCGGTATGAGTATAAGCTGATAGAGCTGCTTGCCAATGTTGCGCTCGGTCGGCAAACAGACCTCTCTCGCCACCCGTCAATACAGTTTGGCTTTGAACAGGCGTTGTATGACCTCGTGTCTGGCGGCAAAGGCATCTATTTCCCCTCGAAGTTTACAGAGGGCGAGGCTCATATTGACATCAACGGATTGGTGTGGATGGGGTCGCATGATGAGATGTTGCAGCGTGTCGAGGAGAAACTCTCGCTCGGGTTCCGCTGTATCAAGCTGAAAATCGGTGCGATAGACTGGCAATCAGAAATTGACTTGATACGAGCGATCAGGCGGCGTTATTCAGCAAATGAAATCACCGTGCGCGTAGATGCCAACGGTGCATTCTCAATGGACGATGTCTTCCCTCGCCTTAAACTGCTTGCCGACCTCGGCATACATTCAATTGAGCAACCAATCCGCGCCGGTTATCCCGAGTTGATGGCATTTGTATGCAAGATGTCTCCAGTACCAGTTGCTCTCGACGAGGAACTTATTGGCGTGTACGACACCGAGAGCCGCAAGCGGCTTCTCGACTGTATCAAACCAGCATACATTATCCTGAAGCCCGCGCTTGTAGGCGGATTTTCCGGTGCGGCTGAATGGATAGAATTGGCTCAAGAGCGTGGAATAGGGTGGTGGATAACGTCGTCGCTCGAGTCAAATGTGGGGCTTAACGCCCTCGCGCAGTGGACTGCAACACTCGGCACAGGTGGCCTGCCGCAAGGTCTCGGCACAGGTGCGCTGTTCACTAACAATGCACCGTCGCGCCTTGTATTGTCTGGTGATAAGTTGTCCTTTGACACCGCAGCAGTTCGTGACAAGTCATTTTTTGATGCCCTGCCATGGAGGGAATGACATACGATAAACTTCGCCAGCAGTGGAAGGATAATTCCCCTTGCATAGAAGCGCATACCTCCGGGTCAACAGGCACTCCGAAAAGGATTTGCTTGCCCAAAGATATGATGCTCCGTTCTGCACAGCGCACCATATCATATTTCGGCATCACCCACAGTTCTCATCTGTACAGCTGCATATCGCCGCAATTCATCGGAGGCAAGATGATGCTTATTCGCGCTATTGTCGCTGGGTGCGAATTTGAGTATGAGCTACCGTCCAACCATCCGCAAATCGGCGACCGCAGCAGACTATATGACCTTGTGTCAGTTGTTCCTTCACAGATGCACCATATATTGCAGTCACCGCACATTCTTGCTCATGTGAAAAATTTCCTTGTTGGCGGCAGTGCAATACCGCTGCCGTTACGCGAGGCTATTGCCAAAGCCGGCATCACTGCATACGAAAGCTATGGCATGACCGAAACCGCTTCGCACATCGCCCTGCGCCGTATCGGTTTGGATGACAAGCCGTTCTCCGTACTGCCTGGCATCTCTCTTTCTGCTGATAAACGCGGCTGCCTTGTCATAGACATGGGCATTGACGGAGTTGTCGTTACCAACGACATTGTAGAATTTGCCGATGAGGCAAAAAACTTGTTCCACATACTTGGCAGGGTTGACGATGTTATTATAACTGGCGGCATGAAAGTACACCCGGCACAAGTAGAAAAGTTGCTGTCTCCGCTGTTCCCGGACATAAATATATGCGTCACTTCATGCCCCGACGCTCTTTGGGGCAGCCGCGTAATACTGTTGGTTGAAACAGATTGTCTTGCAAATACAGGGGACATTATGCAGAAAATGCATGAACTTATGCCGCCGCACTGTATCCCTAAGGAAATCCGTCCAGTCAGTACATTGCCGCGTACAGCCTCAGGCAAGATAATTCGCCGTCCTTTGAATGATTAGCGTGTACTTTGGCAAAAATTCGAGCGGTAATCACTCGTATGTCAGAATAATGTTGTAAATTTGTGTCGTAAAACATATTCCGTACTACAGGTAATTACAAGGTTAAGGTAAGAATGATCAAAAAGAGTACACTCGAACATATCATCAGCCACGATATGGCAGAACTCTGGAGCGTGCTGAAGCCCGAGGAAAAGCGTATCGTGACCGAGAACTTCACTATCCACAATTTCAAGAAGAACCAGATAATCTATGCCGAGAAAGAGCCGCCCGAATCGCTATGGTGCTTGCTGAAAGGCAAGGTCAAAATGTACAAGATGGGCATCGGCGAGCGTGTGCAGATACTTCGCCTATATCGCCCGGTACAGTATTTCGGATACCGGGCATACTTTGCCGGCGAGGATTACCTCTCTTCTTGCGCAGCCTTCGAACCGTCGGTCATTGGCTCTATCCCGATGAAGATTGTGGAAGACCTAATCCGTAACAATACAGATGTCGCGATGTTCTTCATCCACGAGTTGTCGCGCAACCTCGGCGGCTCAGACACGAAAATAGTAAACCTGACGCAGAAGCACATTCGCGGCCGCCTGGCAGAATCACTGCTGCTGCTCGCCGACAATTATGGGTTGGAAGATGACGAGGCGACGCTTCGCATATACATGAGCCGCGAGGATCTCGCCAACCTCTCCAACATGACAACCTCAAATGCCATTCGCACGCTGACCGCTTTCGTCAACGAAAAACTGATACTCGTGGACGGACGACGCATCAAAATAATCAACGAACCGCAGTTGCGCAAGATTTCCAAATTCGGATAACTGCACAATTGATGACAAACAATTTATACCATGAAAAAAACACTCTTCCCGATATACCAATGGGTAATCACTGTGCCGATACTCGCACTCGTCACAATACTCACCGCGCTGATTACCATAATTGGCACAGCCCTCGGCAAACGCGACTACTGGGGATATTGGCCGGCTCGCTTTTGGTCGCGATGTGTATGCACGCTTTGGTTCATTCGTATCAAAGTTAAAGGCCGCGAGAACATTGACCCAAATACATCTTACGTATTTGTCGCCAATCATCAGGGAGCAGTCGATATTTGGACGATATACGGCTATTTGAACCATAATTTCAAGTGGCTGATGAAAAAAAGCCTCGAGAAAGTCCCGTTTGTCGGGCCAGCATGCCGCGCAGCCGGCCATGTTTTTGTCGATGACAGCAACCCCCGAGGCATCCGCGAGACGATAGGGGAGGCAGAGCAGCGTTTGCGCGGCGGCATGTCTGTAGTGATTTTCCCCGAAGGGTCACGCACTTACGACGGGAATTTGCGTCCATTCAAGCGCGGTGCGTTCATGCTTGCCGCCGAGTTCGGGCTGCCTGTTGTGCCTATAACAATAGACGGTGCATTTGACTGCATGCCGCGCACAACGTACAATGTCACCCCAGGAACAGTGAACGTCACCATTCACCCGCCTATCTATCCCGGGCCGCGTGGATTCAACACCAAGCAGCTTCTCGAGCAATCCCGCGAGCAGATACAGTCAGTGTTGCCGCATCGCGGAGATGTAGCAACACAAGAGGAATGACTATAACCGGCTCGTCAGCGCAGGTACAGGTTGGAATTGCGCTCCCTGCCGATTGTCGTTTCAGGACCGTGGCCAGGGTACACTATAGTGTTGTCTGGCAGAGGCATCAGCTTTTCGCGTATGCCGGTGAGCAGTTGTGTCATGCTGCCGCCAGGCAGGTCTGTACGCCCGATGCTGCCAGCAAAAAGGACATCCCCCGCAAACAGAAATCCGTCTTTCTCGTCATATAGCACGATTCCGCCAGGCGAGTGTCCCGGCACATGCAACACCTTCAACTCCCCGTTGCCGATGCGTATGATGTCGCCATCGCTCAGGTAGTGCGTAATGTGTACGCCCTCCGCCTGTTTCGTCAGACCGAACATTTCCGCCTGATGGTCTATGCGCTCGCCAAGCACCTCGTCTGCCGGGTGTGCTTCAACCTTGACACCGTACTTGTTGCTCACATAGTTGTCGCCAATGGCGTGGTCTATGTGCATGTGCGTGTTGAGCAAGTGAGTAACAGTCAGCTTTTCGCGTGCTATGAAACTGTCGAGAGCGGCAAACTCCTCGGGGAGAGTCATGCCAGGGTCGATAATTGCACATTCGCGTGTTTCCTCGTCGTATGCGACGTATGTATTTATCCCGAACAGGGACAGTTCAAATCTTGCTACTTTCATCATTATATTTGTCTGCCAGCAGCAGAAGTCATTTCGCCGGCGTGTATATCAGCTTCTTCGTTCTGAAAAACGGTTCAGCAAACCACTTTGATATTTCCACAGTCTCGCTCGGAGGCAACCCCTTCAGCTCATTGGTCACATCGCCGCCCTTCAGCGTAATCAAGCCGTTAGGGACAGCATTGATGCCCTTGTCTGCGAAATTGCGTCTGACCAGCTTCATCAGTTCATTCTGCGGCATGACAGCACGGCTCACAACAAAGTCGAACCGGTCATGGCACTCGCCAATGTCACCATGTTGAAAAGTCACGTTGTCAAGCCCGCACTCACGCGCCACCTCCGTAGCAACGCGGATTTTCTTGCCTATTCGGTCTATCAAGTGGAAATGCACCTGCGGAAAAATGACCGCGAGGGGCAACCCAGGCAGACCTCCGCCCGTGCCGAGGTCAAGCACACGGCTATTGGCAGCGAAGTTGAGGAACTTGGCTATTGCAAGCGAGTGCAGCAGGTGGTGCGTCTCGAGATTGTCGATGTCCTGACGCGAAATGACATTTATGCGGCTGTTCCATTCCGGGTACAGACGCAACATGATGTCAAACCGCTCGCGCTGCGCCACAGACAGCTGCGGAAAATATTTCTCTATTGTAGTTGCCATACCTGTCTATTTGTACTGCAAAGGTAGTCAAAATCCCCGATATACAGCGCATTGTCCGCTTCTGGCACACGCATTGTCCGATATGACCATAAAGATGTCCGATGCTGCTATGCGCAAAACTCGCATAATGCCTAAATTTGCAATGTGGTTAGCAGGAACTGCCATATATCTCTCCTCTCCCATAACCTGATAAAATCGTGTGTAATTAATTCGACAGGAGCCGTCCCGAATCGGGCGGCTCCAACATCATTTTTTGGGCGTAATGCAATATGGTCAGAATCCTACCCGGCGGCGTGCCGGTGTGTCCGAACCCTCCATTTTCACTTTAATTGATTCGTACTTACTCAACATTTCGCGACTCAACGACGGCAACGTATTTCGGATTGCCTCGGTCAGCAGTTCCATCGTTATGCGGCTATGCCGATGCAAGGCATTGCGTGACGCCTCATTGACTATCAACTGTATGTCTGCAGATACATAGTATTCCGTCAGCTCTGCCAACTTGTCATAATCCAATCCGAAATCATACGGACGCTTGCTCAAATACAGCCTAAAGAGAGCTGCTCTTGCCTCCTTGTCGGGTGCGCCGACATAGAACTTCTTATCCAAACGACCGGCACGCAAGATTGCGGGGTCTATCATGTCTGGATAGTTCGTTGCCCCGATTATGAAAACTCCCTTTTCGCCGGTTCTGTCCATTTGAGCGAGCATCTCATTGACAGCACTTCGAGACATCTCGTGAACGTCGCTCTGACGGTCTGGAACGAGTTCATTCATTTCGTCTATGAATATTACCGTTGGGGCTTTTTCTTCCGCCTCTTTGAACATTTGAGCTATATTCTCCTGTGTAGCGTTCACATATCGGCTTTTCAGTGTCGCCGGGGTGATACACAGGAAATTGAAGCCGACTTCCTCTGCAAAATGCTTGGCAAAGAATGTCTTGCCGCACCCTGGAGGCCCATACAGAAGCATGCCATTGGGTATTGTCACACCATAACGTCGGTATTCTTCGGGATTATGAAGCGGCTCAATTACTTCTTCTCGCAACTGACGTTTCAGTTCCTCCATACCGGCAATGGCAGCAAACCCTTCGCCTTCAGCCTTTTCAAACTTAGGTGTTGCCTGTTTGCGCGACCCGGCATCTGACAATATTTTTGTCTTCGTAGATTGTCTCGGGATTTCAGTTTTGCCGTCAATGGCTCGGATGAACTCTTCAGCAGTCTGGAAGCGGTCCTCCGCATCATAGCTAACAGCCTTGGCTATCACATTGAGCAACTGGTCATCAAGCTCAAACTTGTTCAGCATTGGCAAATCCAGCTCCTTGTCGTGCTCAGCAAGTATGACATCAATAATGTCTTGGCTGTCAACTCGCGAAACATCGACAAACCATGGCAACCTGCCGTAAAGCAGGTGATATATCATCACCCCGACGGAGTACAAATCAGATTGCACGGAGCTAACCCCTGAAAACCGCTCTGGAGCGATGTAGAACAGGTTCTGGCTTTTCAAGTCAGGTTTTGCCAAACTTGTCCCGAAAAACTGCGAGCTGCCCAATCCCACGAGTTTCAAATCATTTATACTGCCTGTTAAATCCAGCAGTACATTATTGATTGTCACTCCATTGTGAATTATCGGTGTAGAGCGCGTGTGCATATACGCCAATGCAAAAAGAACAGCTTTGGCAATGCCCTTAATCTCATAAACCGATATGTCATCGTCACGGATAATGCGCTGCGCCAGCGTTTCGCTGCTGACATAGTCGGTAACGAGGTATGCGAACAGCCTGCCGTCAAATGTCAGTCTGCCCGAATCTCTGTATTTGAGCAGGTTATGGTGGTCAAGCAGCTTGGCAACTTCGATTTCCACTACTTGTCCCTCGTTGTCTATCCTGTCACGACGCAACTTGCTGCAATCAATGAGTTTCAGGAAGCAAGTATGCCCTTCAGGGTCTTTTACGCGGTATGTTTCCGCACAGGCCTCTTGCTTGTACGGAAACGATACCGTGTAATTCCCGATTATGTCGTCCTTTTGGAAAAGCATCTTGTATATTGTCTATCTACGACTTGATGAGTATCCTCCGACTTGCGCGATGCATGAACTCACAGTCATAATCCACCACCAAATGTTGTATCCTGTGGTGTAACAATCCGCCTTATACAGAGCATCTGTGAACCAACTGCGAATCCAATTAGGCACAAAAAACATTCCATGCCATATTCCAGAAAGCCATCCATATTCTACACCCGGCTCTATGTCGCAAAACAACCAGCCGATGAAGCAGTATATCAATATCGTTAATAGTATCGGCATATTTCAATGTGTTTAGGCTGACGTTGACTACTTTCAATCATTTCAGCAGACCTCCGGCATTCGCAGCTTCGTCATCGGGCATTAGTCGAATGAGTTCAACCGCAATCGGATGCAGCTTGTCAACTGTCGGACCGTTGTTGATTTCCTCCATGCCTCTATTCACCAACTGGCGTGCGCGTGAAGCGTCCTTCCAGCGCATTGACCCGAAACGGCTATTGCAATTCTGGATTAGACCGGCACACTGGTATACCAATGTGAGGTGAACAAACAATTCACGAACTTGATCCAAAACCGTGCGACCCAATTTAGGGTCTTTGGCGCGTATAGCCTCGTCTGTCTGCATACGCAGCTGCGCTACGTTACGGGCTGTTTCTTCATTTCCGAGGTCGTTTTGCGCTTTCTCGAGGTCGTCAAACTCCTCTCGCAGCTCTTTTTCAACGCGCTGCCACTCTGTGCCGTCTTCCACCTTGACAATGTCAATGAGTAGGTCGCGCAGGTGCTTGAGGACCTCCTTAGGTTCTGACGGGTTTTGCGCGTCTTGGCGCAGACGAGCCAGCTCCTCACGCATGACGCGAGTGTCAATGCCGCTTTCGGCAAGTCTTGCGATGCCAGCTTGGGCGTTTGCCAAACCTGTCTGTATCTCTTTGAGTGTTTGGCTGGTTTCGTGCTTCTTGCTTGTGTCGAGAGCTTTATAAATGGTGATGTCTGATGCGAGGAAATGCACCTCGAGCGTCATTTGTTCCGAAGAGTCCGCTTTCAATGTCACGTCTACAAGGCTGTCCTCTGGTATCAGCGTCCCGACCTCATCGCCGGTTATCACCACGTCACTGATATGCTCGTACAGAGTTGTCGGTCTACCTTCTGCCTCCTCGGCAACTCCGTCCACTCCATATACAGGGATTGTGATAATATCGGTGCTGACACCGGGACGCAGCTTGGCAGGTGTCTTCAAATCGTTGATTACACCGAGTGCCGGGAGCGGCTTGTTCTTTTCGAGACCTTTTGCCATACGGAACACGCCGCATTTGCGGACATCGCTCCAAATGCTTATGCCAATGTTGTATGCCAACGGCGCAGCACCTACTGAACTGCCCTGAATGATTGTGATTTCTGACGGGAAGCAGGGGAGTGGGTTGCCTGTGCTGTCATAGCACATTACGTTGAACGAGTTCGCTCTGCCGTCCCTTAGTTCTACGTCAATGACATCTCCAACCTCGTCGATAGAATATTTGCCGCTCGACCATGACTTGTCTGCTCGTACAAGCTCAACATCGACCTTTGGCAGCGAAGTCCCGCCCTCAAGTTTTACCGATACGAATTCTGTTGTTTCAACTGAAGTTGAGGCATATCCGAGGTTCAGTTTGACAGTTCCGACTTCAATTTCGCTGTCAGACACGACAGCGTCAATAGTCGATGCGTACAACGCAGCCCCTGTGGCAACTGCGGTCATCGGGTCGATGCTTGTGTCAACATTCGGCGTCACCTGCTCTTTCAGCATCTGGCGTATCAGCGGGCTGTGTGTCGGACCGCCTACGAGTATCAGCTTGCTGATTTGCGACTGCTTTAGCTTGTTGCGCGAGATAAGCTCGCGGCATATATCAACAGCCTTCTGGAAATACGGACGGATAACGCCATAAAGCTGTGCCTGTGTCACTGTCAAATCCAACTCTATTTCCTCGCCGTCCTCATCTTCGCCAAGGTCACCAAGATTGGAGATGATGTCTTCTTTTTCCTTGAACGACAGCTGGTTTTTCACATCTTCCGCGTATGTCTTCATGGCATCTCGCAGCACATCCTTCTTTACCGGGTCTTGCAAGTAGCCGTCCACTGAATAATTATCTCGCAGATAGGGAATTATGATTTCGTCCACTATAGCATAGTCCAGATTCTTGCCGCCAAGGTAGTTGTCGCCCTCTGTGTCGAAAACCTGCATGATGCCGTCCTCGACTTTCACCAATGCCGCATCAAATGTGCCGCCTCCGAAGTCGAACACCATCCAGATGCCGTTCTTCTCATCGGCAGTGAGACCGTATGCCATTGACGCGGCAATCGGCTCTTGGAGCAGTTCGACCTTCTCGAACCCTGCCATTTTCGCCGCCTCCAACGTCGCAGTCTTCTGGTTTACAGAGAATTTTGCGGGTACAGTGATTATTGCGCAGTTCACGTTCTCATCAGTTACGAATGATTTCAGCGTCTTAAGTACTTCTGCCGAAAGCTCCTCCGAAGTAAACGACTTTCCGATGTTGCTGCACTCATACTTCTTGTCCGTAGCCATTGTGCGCTTGAACTCGACGTATGTGTTTGACACTTTAGGACTCCATGTTTTAGAGGCTCTTCGTTTGTCTGATTTCATGGTGTTGTAAGCACCATCGCCGGCTTTAATTGAGCCTTTCTTGTTCACGGAGATACAGGAAGGCATCGTGTCTTTCAGCACATCCGATTTGATTATCACCGGTTCCCCCCTTTCCATACGGCAGATAGCGGAATTTGTCGTTCCGAGGTCAATGCCGTAGTCAATTTTGTTTCTTGCCATTTGAGAATATGTTATATGTTTTGACTTACAGTCGATTTATAATTGTCAGTTGTGATGGTGAGCTGTTCAGTCGATTGCCTTTCATGTCGTAACAGATTACGGTAAACGAGTTTGCTCTTCCGTCTCTAAGTTCTACACCTATGACATCACCTCTTGCATCAATGAGGAATCTGCCGCTTGACCATCCTTTGTCCTCACGCACAAGCTCAACGTAAACAGCTTTTTGTTCTGTGTTATTGTCAAGTTTTATTGCAACGAATTCAGTCGTATCTTCTGTCGATGTTGGGTATGCGAGGTTTAACTTAAAACTTTCGCAAGGGACATCGTCCCTTGAAATCGAATCGTATAACTTAGATGCATATATCGCAGCTCCAGTAACAATTGCAGTCATCGGATCAATGCTTGTGTCAACATTCGGTGTCACCTGCTCTTTCAGCATCTGGCGTATCAGCGGGCTGTGTGTCGGACCGCCTACGAGTATCAGCTTGCTGATTTGCGACTGCTTTAGCTTGTTGCGCGAGATAAGCTCGCGGCATATATCAACAGCCTTCTGGAAATACGGACGGATTACGCCGTACAGCTGAGCCTGCGTAACTGTCAAATCCAGTTCTATTTCATAGCCGTCTTCATCTTCGCCAAGGTCTCCCATATTGGAAACGATGTCCTCCTTTTCCTTGGACGAAAGCAGGATTTTCACATCTTCCGCGTATGTCTTCACGGCATCTCGCAACACTTTCCTCTTTGCCGGATCTTGCAAGTAGTCGCACACTGAATAATTATCTCGCAGATAGGGTATTATGATTTCGTCTACAATGGCATAGTCAAGGTTCTTTCCGCCGAGGTAATTGTCGCCCTCTGTGTCGTAAACCTGCATAATGCCATCCTCGACTTTGACCAATGTCGCATCAAATGCTGTTCCGCCAAAATCGAAAACCATCCATAGAGTTCCCTCATCACGTGTAGAGAGACCGTATGCCATTGATGCTGCTATCGGCTCTTGCAACAGTTCAACTTTCTCGAAACCAGCCATATCAGCAGCTGTCAATGTCGCTGCTCTTGCCCTTATACTGAATTTTGCGGGTATGGTTATAACAGCTGATTTTACGTTGTCATCTGTAACAAACGACCTTAGCTTTTTGAGTATTTCAGTTGAAAGTTCTTCAGAAGAAAACGACCGCCCAATGTTGGAACATTCATATTTTCTGTCAGTACCCATTGTACGCTGAAACTCAATAAATGAGTTTACGCGGCAGCGGCAATGGCACGCTCTGCGTTTTTCACTTTTCATGGTGTTGTAAGCACCATCGCCAGCCTTTATAGAACCCTTCTTGTTCACATAGATGCACGACGGCATTGTGTCTTTCAGCACATCCGACTTGATTATCACAGCCTCGCCATTTTCCATTCGGCAAATGGCGGAATGTGTCAATCCAAGTTCAATGCCGTAGTTAATCTTGCGCCGTCCCATATAGCAAAGTCGTTAGATGTTCTGACTTACAGTTATTTGTGCGGCTTGTATCATTTTGCCGTTGTAGTTGATTTGCGGCTTGATGACACCTGTAATTATTCGCTCACCTTCCTTTAGGCTCTCATCAATTACAAAGGTTGCTGGACATTTCATCCCCTCGTTGTACGGCTTGCCGAGCATGTCGATGATTTCATAGCCGTTGGCCATGAAATTGTTCTTGATGCGTTCCACTGCTTTGGACAGCTGTTTATAGCCCTTTATAGAGGAATCCATGCGAGACAGGTTCAACTCGATGCGGACTATCTCGTCTGCAACTTTCATGGCGAGTGAATGGTCTTGAGCAGCGTTTGTTGTGCTTGGTGCGGCTGCTTGAATAGCCTTTGCTGTCTTGAGCTGCTGGTCAATTATTTCCATAAGGCGGTTGTCGAGTTTTATTGACTCTTCCTGCATACGCTCCTGTGCTTTGCGTACCTCATCTATTGAGGAATAGCCTGACTTGATACGTTTAGTGAGCCACACCGCAACAGCTGCTATAGCCGCAATTATAGCCAATACTATCGCCCCTCCCAAGATGCTGCGGCTCTGCAATGTCGATTGGTTGGTTGATACAGCAGTATCAGTAGCCTGAAATTTGTCCTCAGTCTGCTTGCGGTCATTGCACTGTGTTTCATCTATTTGCGAGCATATTACGCCGAGAGAATCGACTTTCGACCGCAGCATCGAAATTGTGTCGTTGGCCGTTTGCAGCATACGTGCATTCTCATCGCAATGCCGCGACATATCGCGGATGCCAGCTTCAGCGGCTTCAATCCGCGCATTCAGCTCCTTGATTTCCTTGCTGTCATGTTCAGCTGCTGTAGCCGCCGTCCTCGTACTCGTCGTAGTCGCTGCTGCCGTTCTCGTACTCATATTCGTACTCGTAGCCGCTGTTGTAGTAGTTGTTGTAGTAGTTGTCGTCAACAGACTGATCAACAGGGGTGTCAAGGGTGTCAATATTTTTCTCTTGCTCATAATGCTTAAGACTATTATTTGCTTGAATGAATATGATTATTATAAACAATATGACTGCAATAATGAAGCCGATAATTAGCTTGTCCCAAGTGATGTACTTTTTGGACTTGTTAAGCTTATCGTCGTTAGATGAGGTGTCGGCAGATGCACTGACAGAGGTGCTTTCTTTGACGGATTTCCTCTCTGGAACGGGTTTCTTTTTACGCGCATAAGGCAATCCAGCAATATTCCGCAGAGTTTCATTATTCGAATTATAGTAACGGACACATTTTTTATCCATGTCTAATTCTCCAATGGCCTGCATTGTAGCTGCCGCATACTTCGCAATTGTACTCGAGGAACCGTTTAGGAATGTTCTATTTATTGATGAGACTAATGCATTAATGGCTTTTGTTGCGATTGCCGAACTGAACAGGACATACGTTTGATTGTCTATGCCCAATTTTCGTTTCATTGAGTTTAATTCGGGTCGGCATCTTTCAATGAAATGTCCTACAGTTTCAATTTCCATTTGACAATCATAATCAAATGATACAAAACTAGGAACTAATAATGATCCGACCTTAATCTTAGGAGGTTCGTAAGATTTAGGGCGATTCTCAAACTCGTACACTTTTTGAGCTAATGACTGGAGTTCCTTCCGAACACGGTATTCTTCAGGATCTATCTTCCGAAGAATTTCGACGTTTTTTTCGCATCGTTCTTTTGCCATGTCACCAACGGCTATGCTCAGAGCGTACCCTTGAAGAATCATTGCATTTGTTGGCGCATCATCGTCTTCACTGTCGTTGAAGTAGTTTATGCCACATTGCAGGATTGCCATTGAAAGTTTGTCTGCAATGAGTTGATAATGCATATCAGACAAACTGATGAGTTCCCGCAATTTCGCCAATGCTTGTTTTGTCGAGTTCATTAGCTTAACACCAGCATTGTAGTTAGCTGCAGGTCCGTTTGCTTTTTCGGCGGCGGAAATGGCGGCTTCAATGCTCTCTATCAAAGGCTTAACGGAGCGGCCTGTGAGGTGACGCTTCCAGTCTGAATTAGCAATGAGGGGTAGTATGGTCTCAAGACCAAGTTCGTCGCAAAGCGTGTCAATGAAGTCCATTGATGCCGCTTTGGCAGTCACGATGTCGCGGTTGCCAGTGACGGCTTCCGCCAATTCGGCGACATAGCTTGCGTTGACGTACAATGCTTCGGCAAACCTTATTGCCGTGGCATAGTCCCGACGTGCCAGTGAACAGGTGATGATGTTCTGGTATGAGCTTGCCGAGGCTTTCTTCCCCCAGATTTCAATGGCTTTTGCCGTGTCGCCGCTGGTAAGGTGATTGAAAGCAATGTCGTCGAGCGGTGTCAGTTTCGCAAACCAGAACTGTGAATAGTGGAACTGGTCTTTTGGCAATGTTAGCCGTGAATTTGCTTCGGCGATTGATTCGTCTGTGCGTGCCGCATCGCCCATAATGCCTGGCAGGTCAAGCGGGAACGACATCTGCTTGCCGACTTGCATATACCGCTTCAGGCGGTTCATGTTGGCAACACGCTCCTTGGCAGGGGAGTTGGCGTAGACCCCGAGCAGACGGTAGGGATTTTCGTGTATAACTTTCATGCGTAATGACGCTTTCAGTCGTCAGCCGGCTGCCTCGCTGACATTATCGCTTGGTGTTATACAAAAAAGACGTGGAGCCGATTCTGTCACTCGTTCGACTCTATTAAGGCCTTCGCATTGCCCGACTGTCAAAAAACGAGCAACGCTGAAAGCCCCACGCCGATGCAGCATATATTATGCGCTCATAATGCCGTGCGACTATATCGCACAGCCTGACGAGCCATATACATGACATCTCATGAGGCGTTCCCGTTGCTTTGCCTTTGACAGTCAGTAGAGTTTGCGAAGTTCTAATAGAGTCAAAACCAAAGCGTACAGTTACGCCTATATGTTCATTGTCAACCCGCCGTACCCCAATGGGGCTTTCAGCGCGGTATGACGCGGCAAAGTTAATGAAAATTTCGCAAACCCCGAAAGTTCTGCCCAAAATATTGTCTCTGTCACACAGAAAATCTCCTTAATATGAATAACGCAGCAAGCCCCGGCAGATATGAACCTGCCAAGGCTTGTTATAAGAATTATGTGGGGGTGATGATTACTTGTTGGCGTTCTCGGCTTCTGAAGCGACAACTCCTTCTGCCACCGTCGGGGCGATGTTGGGCAGTTCGAGACCGAGGTGCTGCTTGCGGTCGATGACTTTCAGTATCAGGCCGATGATGAGCGCGGCGATGCCGAGCGCAGCAAGCATTATCAGCGCGTAAGTATAATCGTAGCTGGTAGCGGCTTTCTCAGCTTCCATCGTGCCGGCTTCAACGGCTGCTGCGATGTCCTGGTTGGTGTTGTCAAGCACTTTGCCGATTAGCAGCGGGAAGAGCCACAGACCGATGTTCTGAATCCAGAAGATGAGCGCGTATGCCGAGCCGATGATTTTCGAGTCTACGAGTTTCGGCACGCTGGGCCACAGTGACGCGGGCACGAGTGAGAATGATGCACCCAGCACGAGGATAGTGATGTAGGCAACAGCCACACCCCCGACTGCGCTGTCGTGGAACATCGGCAGAACGAATGCAAATGTCAGGTGGCAAGCGATGAGCAGCAACGAGCCGAACACGAGCATTGAGGCAGCCTTGCCCTTGTGGTCAACGTAGTTGCCGAGAATCGGGGTTATGCCGACTGCAAGGAGAGGGAACACGGCGAATATCGAGGCCGCTGACTGGCGCATGTAGCCCATATAGCAGTAAGTGACGAGTGCGACTACGGCAAGCGCGAGCATGCCGTATTTCATGCCTTTGTTCTTCGAGAAGTTGCTCGTGAAAGAGGCCGCTGCTACTATAATCATTATTATATACTGAATCACAGTGACAGTTTCACCGGCCCAGAATGAACCAGCTTCGGGAGGTGTGAACGACAGGTTGCACTGGAGCATGTTGACCGCATATTTCTGGAAGGGGAAGATTGCGGAGTAGTAAAGCACGCACAGCAGGGCTACGAGCCAGAAGCCGCTGCTCTTGAGGATTTTGCCGAGGTCACTTATCTTGAACGGATCATCCTTTTCCTCCTCAACGCCGCTCTCCTTGTCGAGCTTGCGGTCCATGAAGAAGTAGACGATGAACATTATGAGCGCAACCATGAGCAGAACCACGCCGAATGCGACCGAGCGTGACACCTGCGGAGTCTCGCCCATGTTGGCAAATACCGGCGAGAAAATCATGCAGGTGGCAACACCAAGGCGTGCAAGTGCCATTTCTGAACCCATCGCAAGTGCCATTTCGCGGCCTTTGAACCATTTCACGATACCGCGTGAAACGGTGATACCAGCCATTTCCACGCCGCAGCCGAAGATCATGAAGCCGACAGCGGACAGCTTGGCAGAGGAGGGCATGCCTTCGTAGAACGGCGAGATGCCGAGTTCGTCGAAGCCCGGGATGTAATTCAGATGCTCGGTAAACCATACGTCAAGACCCGAGCCGATGAATGCATTGGTGAGCGCGTAATAGTTGATTGACGCGCCGACCACCATAACCGCACCGGAGAGGATTGCTGTGAAGCGGACTCCCATCTTGTCAAGGATGATACCCGCGAAGATGAGGAAAAAGATGAATACATTGAGGAAAGTCTCAGAACCCTGCTGCGTGCCAAATGCGGTTGAATCCCAGCCGCGAGTGGATTGCAGCAAGTCCTTGATAGGGGAGAGGATGTCCATAAAAATGTATGAACAGAACATGGCGAAAGCCAGCAGGCCCAACGCCGTCCAGCGCGCCCACGCCTTGTCGTTGAGCGCGACTGTCTTTTTGAGTGATTGTTGTACAGCCATTATGTGTTGGTTTGATTAGTTCTTCTGGTACTTGGTTAAGTGGGGCAAATTTACTAATTTTATTTGGATAATCCGCCGTTTCATGCCGTCAAACATCTGCATCCGCCACGGAATGACCATAATTTTGCCCTTGCTTTACCGCGATATTCCCAGGAAATCACGCGATGACAAAATTCTTTATTCAGATTTTTGTCAAAAGTTTTGGCGGTTGGATAATTCTTTGTAAATTTGCAGAGTGTTGTTTCGGCGACACAAAAGCACAGGCGAGCGGGCAGAGTGATGCCCAATATGCACATTCGCTTCCCCTGATTGCCTATGCAAGCATGAAATAATTATATGTTCAACATTTTAATATAGTACGGCTTATGAAAAAAAGTACCATTATTCTTCTGACACTTGCATTAGGTGTCACGTTCAGCGTGGATGCGTCCATGCGCAAGGAGATGCGGCAGGAAGCACCGCGCCGCACCCTCAATGTCAAGCCGGTTGTAACCCCAGCGACCAACATCACCGAAAACTCGTTCACCGCAAACTGGGTGGACATGGCTGGGGCAGACGGATACTGCGTGTTCGTCTATGAGCCCATTCCCGTCATGGAGGCCGGCACATACACTGTCCTTGAGGAGAGCTTCAACCTCGTAAACCTCGGTTCGACCGTCGAACCATACTGGCACGAAGGCTTCTCATGCACACTCGACGAAGACTATGATTTCACGTTCACTCCCGACTGGACAGTCATAGGCGCAGCATTTGCACGCGGCATGGTGAGCGGCAACGTATACACCCCGACTACCGACTTGACACACAACAACGGCAAATACCGCGTCATCCTCGATATCGTGGGCCAGAAAGGCACTAAAATCAAGGTGACTTCATACGGTGCTACTGTTGAGAGCCAGGAACAGATATGCGAGGGCCTCGGTGAGAGTACACTCACTTTCGACTTCACAAACGGCAATCATGAGACTTATCTCTACATTGTTGACAACGGCAACGAATATGCCTCTGACCAGCAGCAAGTTCCCCTCTCATACCTTGACAACTTCGCAATCCAGCAGGATTTGAATGCAGGAGACCAGTTCCTCCGTCTCATCACAATCAACGATGGCGTGGACGCTCCCGCAAGCTCATGCGATTTCGCGAACATGAAGTTCCTCAACGGCGCAAAGAACCTCTGCTATGACCTCTATGCAGCGTATTTCACATACGACGACCCGGACGATCCCTGGAACTATGACGTTGACTACAGCGAGTTCTCCGACCTGATGCACCTGACACTTGCTAACGGCGACGGCGTAGACGACATCACGACTGACGCTGACGCGGCAACCGAGGTGTACAACCTCGCCGGCCAGCGCATAGCAACATCAACAGAGGGTCTCGACGCAGGTATCTACATCGTGCGTCAGGGCAACAAGACAACCAAAGTAGCTGTTAAGTAAACAACAATCAAAACAGACTCAAGCATGAACAAGAAAACATACATAGCACTCGCAGCTGCCGCATTGTTCGCAATGCCCGCAAGTGCAGAAATAGTCGAAGCAACACTCGACCTCGGCGACTACGAGAACTCTACAACTGTGATCAACAACAGCCAGGGGCAGGCACCGTTCTACTTCTACTACGACCACTCCGGCACACAGGTCATCTACACATCTGAAGAGATCGCATCGCTGTTCACAAACGGCGCAAGCATCAAGTCCATCACATTCCGCTTTGGCGACCCTGAAAGTACATCTTGGTTTGCTTTCACCGAGTCCCTGAGATGCTACATCCAGCTCATCGACGCTGACCAGTTCACCGTTGTGGAAAGCAAGTCAAACTGGTTCAAGCCCGTCAATGCGTCAACTGTGGCAACTGCCACATTCGAGTATGACATGGATCTGATAGAAGGCACTGAAATCACGATGACATTCCCCGAGCCGTTTGCTGTCACCCCCGATGATGCCGGCAAAAACCTCCTCGTCACTTCCGAATCGGAATGTACCGACGGCGACCCGACCAACGGACAGTACTACAATGCGTTCACATACGAAAACACCGCACGCACATACCGCGTGGCAGCATACTACAAGGACGGCTCTGCCAACTTCCAGGAGCGTGTGAACAACGGAGGACTCATTTTCTACGAGACAGAGAACAGCAGCGTTTACCGCTATGACCTCCCCGTGGCACGCATCGCATACACCTACGACACCGGCAGCGGCGTGAATGAAATCAACGCAGACGCAGCCGACCAGGAAGTTTATGACCTGTCAGGCCGCCGCATCGGCACATCGCTCGACGGCGTAACGCCAGGCATCTACGTGATACGCGCTGGCGGCAAAGCCACCAAGGTAGCAGTGAAATAACACGATTTGACATCCCGGCTACCACCAGACAACCGCACAGAGGAGCGAGCCGCAAGCCCGCTCCTCTTAACATATCTAAAGCTGATGCCTCTGAGTACTCAGAGGCATCAGAGAACTCTGAAACCTAATTCATGAACATCAAAAGGGGTTGCAGCATACGGCGAGTTTTTGTAAATTCGCAACTTGAAATAAAATCCAGATTTGTGAAGGAGCGGGTGTTCAGATTCAAGCGTTTCAGCGTGGCGCACTCGCGCAGCGCGATGAAGGTGGGCGTTGACGGCGTGCTGGTCGGCGCGTGGGCTGACGTGTCGGGCGCAAAGTCAATACTCGATGCCGGCTGCGGCTGCGGGTTGATTGCACTGATGTGCGCCCAGCGGAATGAGACTGCGGCCGTAGACGCGGTTGAGGTTGACAGTGAAGCAGCAGCGGAGGCGGCAGACAATTTCCGCACATCGCCTTGGGCAGAACGCCTTACGGTCTTTTGCGCTGACATCAACGAGCTTAAGCTGCCGCTCAAAGGAGGGTATGACCGTATCGTTTCAAACCCGCCGTTTTTCGACTCGGGAGTGACGCAGATTGATACCGGCCGCCAGTTGGCACGACATGTTTCGACATTCAGCCCTGTGTCGCTGATTGTTGCGGCTGGCAGGCTTTTGGCCGACGGCGGCAGGTTGACGATGATATTCCCGAGGGAGGACTATGAGAAGATTGCAGAAGAGGCAAAACAGCGCGGATTTGCCGTTTCGCGAGTGTGCCATGTACGCGGCAGGGAGGACAGGCCAGTGAAGCGGACGCTGTGCGAACTTCGTCGCGCAGTGGCATCTGAAACAGCTGTTGCCGAGTCCGTCGCAGACTTATTGACCCTCGAAATTTCGCCAGGCATACCGACTCAGGAGTATCAGGCACTGTGCAAAGACTTCTATCTCAAGTTCTGAATGTGATAAATGACAAGTGTGAAATGACAGGACTGGCTGACTGCAACAATTTCTTCGTGTCGTGTGAGAGGGTGGCAAATCCGGCTCTCGAGGGCTGTCCTGTCATTGTGATGAGCAACAATGACGGGTGTGTCGTTGCCCGCAGCAACGAGGCTAAGCGAATGGGGATAAAAATGGGGCAGCCCGTATTCGAGATACGCGACTTGATAGAGTCCGGCCAGCTGACTGCCATTTCCGGCAACCACAAGCTGTACAAGGAGATAAGTGTCCAGGTACATGACATATTGCGCAAATACGCGCCTGCGACAATCGACTATTCCATAGACGAGTCATTCCTCGACATGAGGGGTATCCCTGTGTCAGTGCTGCAAGATATCGGAGAACACATCGTGGCGGACTGCCGCGATAGCGTCGGCATACCGGTGACAGTCGGCTTTGCAGCGACAAAGACATTGGCAAAGGTCATTACAGATGTCTGCAAAAAGCGAGGCGACGCGGTGGGCGTGCTGTATGACAATAATGAGGTTTCATCGCTGTTGTCTGCGCTGCCGATACAGGAGCTGTGGGGCGTAGGGCGGCGTATGTCTAAGAAGATGTATGTGGACGGCATACACACGGTGTGGGATTTTGCGCAGCGTGACAAGGTATGGGTCAAATCTCGCTACGGCATCAACGGCGAGCGGTCATGGCTCGAACTGCATGGAGTAGGGTGCATCACGCTTTCCCGCATCGGCCGTATGCAGGAGTCTATCAGCGAGAGCCGGACCTTCCCAACAGACACCGATGACTATGCCTATATCGAGGCGCAAGTGGCACAGTATGCCGTTCACTGTTCCCAACGGCTGCGAGAAATGTCCGGGCTTTGCCACGAGCTGACGGTGGCACTCAACACCAACCGCTTTCGCACTGAACAGGGATATTTAGCTCCGCAAATATCGGCGACATTCGACAAGCCGGTCAATGATGCCGTGAATATCAAGCGGGCAGCAATCGCCGCCTTGCAGCGGATATACAACCCTGGAATGCAATACAAGCGGGCTATGGTTGTATTGACAGACATCATACCGTCAGAAGATTATACCCCCCCACTGTTTGAGTTTGACGACGAACCGTTCACATTACATTCCAACAAATCAAATACATAACGTTTTAATTATCAACGATATGGTAGCGTTTCTCTTTTTCATCTCAGCACTTGCGATAGTCGTCACAAGCATTTATCGCATACGGCGTTTGACCAAACCGAAAGCAATCGCGCTCATGGCAAGTGCTGTGATATATGCACTGTTCTGTATGGTCGCTTGGGGCAAGATTGCAGGATTTATCCCGACAGGCGACGTGCAGGTCTATGGCGCGTCGATGTTCCCGACGGGCGTACCGACCATGTTGTCTATTGCCGCTATTTTCGGCACAGCGTTCAACTGCTTTACCGCCGTATGGGTATACCGAAACGGCGGCTTCTGGAGGTGGTGCTTGATTTCTGCTGCGGCCTTCTGTGTCGTTTGTGCCGGAGCCGGGCCGGTATTCGGTGTTTCGCCGCTGTACTCGCTGTTCGGAGGCTGCTGCGCGTTCATGTCTATAACAGGCTGGGTAATGGGGCTTACGTACACCGAAATATGCGTGATAGGAAACATTTGGGTTCCCGCAGCATCATTGCTTGCAACAGCCGGCTACCTCATCTACGCTTCGCTCCGCAAAAGAGGCTCATGCCCGGCAGCGTTGTGCATCTTTTCCGTGGTGTTCGGCATAGCGCAGATTATGGTTGTGCTTTGGTTTCTGTGCCGGTATGCGCTATCCTTCAAGGATGCCTTCCAAAAGACGGTTGACGACCTGAATTATATGGCAAGCGCATTCCACACTACCTACGAAGCCGTGAACATAGTCGTCTGGGTATTTGTGATAGTCATACTTCTTGCCGCCAACGTGCTGCTAACGAGAAGACTTGCCCGCACGAAAGCCGCAAAACAGGAAACAAATTAGGAACATTTTCTTTGGTGTGTCGATTTTTGAACCATGCCCATGCTACCTTTGCGGTGTAATTCTAAACACAACAAAGAAAATGGCATTATTCAAAGTAACAACCAAACGCCTCCTGAACATCTGCGGCAAGCGTCTCGAGGCAGGCATGACAGCCGAAGTGTCCCACAACGGAAATACTCTTCCCAACACTTCAGCGGTAAGAGACGAAATCCACCGACAGTTCAAAGTGAAGTACAATGTGGATTTTCCCAAAGATCATATCAACCCGCAATATCTGAATATAGAGAAAATCTGATTTGATCGGGGAGATGCCACAATCACCAGAAGCCTGACCCGCTACCGACAGGTCAACAACAGAAAATCGAGTACACATCAAGCGGTGCGCACTCGATTTTGTTTATCCGTCTTGTTTTCAGCCCAATCGGATAGTTGCAAGACAGAAATTACTTGTCGGTGTTTTGTGATTGACGACTATTGATTAGATCCATGAATCGCTTCAAAGTCTGTACATACAATTCATTGTCGTATGGCTGGCTGTGCTTTTCAAGCGAGTTTACAAAATCACAGAAGCGAAGATCCGCTTTGTTTTTGTATTCACTGGTCTTGCGTAGATAATTGTACAGCTGGCTGTAGTGTATTTTTGTGTATTCAGTGCCGTATTCATACTTTTCAAGGTCGATATTGTTGTAGTCTGGAGTGAGTACAAAAAACTTCGGATTTGGGAATCTACGTCTAAGTTCTTTTATATCATCTTTTTTGCCGCCAAGACTTTTGTAATTGGTGGCAGTGGGGTCAAGCAGCTTATAGTATTTTTCGAGTTGAGTCTTTATAGAAGCGTTCTTGTAAACAACAATGCCAGATCTTATTTTATTCTCAATGACAACTGCCTTGTCTCCATTCGTGAACAACAAGTCGATATTGTAGAGTTCTCGTTTTATGATAAGCGGCTTTTCAGAGAGGAAATCATCTATTCCCAATTCATGCATGAAACCAGCGAACACATGAGGATACGTTTTAAAGAAGTGTGCTATTGCATTTGAGTATGCGAGTTCGCTGTACGCTATGCGGCAGATGTCGAACATCGTTTCGGTCGCGGTAGGTAGCAGAACCGCCTTTGATTCATCTACGGTTTTGAAGTCATCGCCCCACATATCCTTATTGTTTATCAGCGACGATAGGGTGTTATATGCAGCAGCACTAACTCCGTGATTCTCGATATACTGTTTGAGCGAAGCCTTCGCTGCATTCAACCCAGACAGTTTGACAAGAGTTGCATTACCAACATATTTATTGTTGCAATTATCCTCGAATGTGATGAATATCGGCTTCTTGGGCTTGACTACTCTTTCAGCTTCAAATGTGATGCAAACATCTTGCTGGAAGCTATTCCCGCTGAATATGTCATTAACAGGAACTCTATTGTAAGATATTTTGTGCTTGACAATGTAGGCATCTTGATCTGCTTTGAGTTTTGGCTGAGGCTTTTTGCTGTCATTCGTTTTTTCAGCCAACTCAGGATCGTACACGTCGCTTAGACCTGTTGCAAGTCCAATGACTTCGAGCATTTTAGCACCTTTGACAGTGCGTACCAACAGCATGCTATTAATTCGTTTTTTCCATTGTTTATGGAATGAGCCGAGAGCGTTCAGATAGAGGTAATATTTGCCATTGTCGGATTTGAACAGGTTTATAACCTCATGCCCTATATTATCCTCCAAATATTCACCGCTGAACACTCGATTGAGTACAATCACATCATCGTGATTCGTATAGTGTTCTTCCATATCTCGTTATGAATAAGAGGCGTTGACGCGGTAGGTGTCAACGCCTCTTTATTTAGGGTTTGGTTGTTGTCAATCAGTTTTCAACGGCTGCCTGGGCTGCTGCTACGCGAGCGATGGGCACACGGTAGGGTGAGCAGCTTACGTAGTTCATGCCGAGGTTGGCGCAGAACTTCACGCTTGAGGGTTCGCCGCCGTGTTCGCCGCAGATGCCGACTTTGAGTTCGGGCTTGGTGGTGCGTCCCTTCTCAACGCCCATGCGGACGAGCTGGCCAACGCCTTCCTGGTCGAGCACCTCAAACGGGTCAACCTTGAGGATGCCTTTTTCCTTATAGTATTTGAGGAACTTGGGCGCGTCGTCGCGTGAGTAGCCGAATGTCATCTGGGTGAGGTCATTTGTGCCGAATGAGAAGAAGTCAGCGACTTCTGCAATCTTGTCGGCGGTGAGGGCTGCACGAGGGATTTCGATCATTGTACCCACCTTGTATGCGACGGTTTCACCACGCTCCTCGAAGACCTTGATAGCGGTCTCGTTGATGACGTTGGCCTGATGCTGTATCTCCTTGAGAGTGCCAACGAGCGGGATCATTATTTCGGGATACACCTTTATGCCCCGGTTCTTGCAGTTGAGCGCAGCCTCTATGATAGCGCGTGACTGCATCTCGGTGATTTCGGGATATGTGATGCCGAGACGGCAGCCACGGTGACCGAGCATGGGGTTGAACTCTTCGAGAGAGTCAACTTTTGCCTTAACCTCTTCGAGGGTCAGGCCCATTTCCTCGGCGAGTTCCTTCTGTGTTGCAGTCTGGTGGGGTACGAACTCGTGCAACGGCGGGTCGAGGAGACGTACAGTCACACCGTAGCCGTCCATTGCCTCGAAGATGCCCTCGAAGTCACTGCGCTGCATCGGGAGGAGTTTTGCAAGAGCGTGCTTGCGTCCCTCTACATCAGATGCGAGAATCATTTCGCGGACAGCCTTGATGCGGTCGCCCTCGAAGAACATGTGCTCTGTGCGACAGAGACCGATGCCCTGTGCGCCGAAGTGGCGAGCCTGACGAGCGTCGCGGGGAGTGTCGGCGTTGGTGCGGACAAGGCATTTTGTATACTTGTCAGCGAGGTTCATTATAGCTGCGAAATCGCCGTCGAGTTCGGGATCTGCTGTGGGCACGGGGCCGTCGTATACCTCACCGGTTGAGCCGTTGAGTGAAATCCAGTCACCCTCCTTGTATACTTTGCCCTTCATTTCGAGGGTCTTGGCCTTGTAGTCAACGATGATGTCACCAGCGCCGGAAACGCAGCACTTGCCCATACCGCGAGCGACTACAGCAGCGTGAGATGTCATACCGCCGCGCATGGTGAGGATGCCTTGTGCGACAGCCATACCGCGGAGGTCTTCGGGAGAAGTCTCGATGCGGACGAGGACAACTTTTTTCTTCTTTTCAGCCCAAGCCTCTGCGTCGTCAGCCTGGAACACGATCTGGCCGGCAGCAGCACCCGGAGATGCAGGGAGACCCTTGACCATAACGGTAGCACGCTTGAGGGCATCCTTGTCAAATACGGGGTGGAGGAGCTCGTCGAGCTTGTTAGGCTCCATGCGGAGCAAGCAGGTCTTCTCATCAATTTCGCCAGCGCGGAGGAGGTCCATGGCTATCTTGACCATTGCGGCACCAGTGCGCTTGCCGTTACGGGTCTGGAGCATCCAGAGCTTGCCGTCCTGGATAGTGAACTCCATGTCCTGCATATCCTTATAGTAGTCCTCAAGACGGTGCGCGATGGCAATGAGTTCAGCTGCGCAAGTCGGCATAGACTCTTCCAGTGAGGGATATTTAGATGCACGCTCTTCCTCGGAGATGTTCTGCATTTTGGCCCAGCGGCGTGAGCCCTCGATTGTAATCTGCTGCGGTGTGCGCACGCCGGCAACTACATCCTCGCCCTGTGCGTTGATGAGGTATTCGCCGTTGAACATGTTCTCACCGGTAGCAGCGTCGCGGCTGAAGGCAACGCCAGTAGCTGAGTTGTTGCCCATGTTGCCGTATACCATCGCCTGAACGTTGACTGCGGTACCCCATTCCTCGGGTATCTGGTTCATGCGGCGGTAGATGATAGCACGCTCGTTCATCCAGCTGTCGAACACGGCGCAGATGCCGCCCCAGAGCTGTTCCCAAGCTGATTCGGGGAAGTCCTTGCCTGTGTACTCCTTGACAGCGGCTTTGAAACGCTTCACGAGTTCCTTGAGGTCTTCGACTTCGAGCTCGTTGTCAAACTTGATGCCTTTCTCCTCTTTGACCTTGTCCATGATAGCCTCAAAGGGGTCAATGTCAGTTTTGCTCTGCGGCTTCATGCCGAGGACGACATCACCATACATCTGGACGAAACGGCGGTAGCTGTCCCAAGCGAAGCGGGGGTTGCCGCTCTTTTTTGCCATGGTCTCGACTGTGGCATCGTTCATGCCGAGGTTAAGGACAGTGTCCATCATGCCGGGCATGGAAGCGCGAGCACCGGAACGGACAGAGACGAGCAGCGGGTTGCTGGAATCGTCAAACTTGTTGCCCGTGAGGTTTTCGATGTGTGCAATGGCAGCCTTGACATCATTCTCGATGTCAGCAACCACCTTATCGCGGCCGTACTGGGTGTATTCCGTGCAGACTTCTGTAGTGATGGTAAATCCCGGGGGTACCGGCATACCAAGAAGGTTCATCTCGGCCAGGTTGGCACCCTTGCCACCGAGAAGGTTTCGCATGGCGGCATTGCCTTCGGCTTTTCCGTCGCCAAATGTATAAACTTTCTTTGACATGTGAATAATAAATATTATATTTATGAAAGTACTTTATGTCATGTTCCAACTACTCTACCAGGGCAGTTCTCAACAGCCCGATATTTTGTGGGTGCAAATATAGCAATTAAAACCGTAAGTTTAGTAACTTTGCAGCCTAAAAATAACTCGGAATGGGTAGAAGAAAGCGATTATTGCCCCTATTGGAGGGTTTGACTATAAATTCAGTGGCTGCGGAGGGCAAATCCGTAGCCCGTGCGAAGTTGTCGCCGGATGCAGAAAAGGAGTTGGTGATATTTATTCCCTACGGCGCTCCTGGCGATGTAGCCGACGTGCAGATAGACCGCAAGAAACATAGTTTTGCAGAAGGCCACATTGTGCAGTTGCACGAGAAGTCTCCGATGCGTGTTGAGCCAAAGTGCCGTCATTTCGGTGTCTGCGGCGGTTGCCGCTGGCAGCACATATCATACGCCGGGCAGCTGGAGTTCAAGCGGCAGCAAGTTGTCGATGCCCTCACTCGCATCGGCAAGGTCGAGTTTCCGCAGGTCAACGAGACTCTCGGCTCGGAGAAGGTGTTTGAATACCGCAACAAGATGGAGTACACGTTCTCGCACAAGAAGTGGCGCACGTGGGAAGAAGTGAAATCCGGACGTGAGTTTGAGGACAGCAGCAACGCGCTCGGCTTCCATATTCCCGGGGCGTTCGACAAGGTGCTGCATATCGACGAGTGCCATCTGCAATGCGCTATGGGCAATGAGATACGCAATGCGCTGTTTGCATACGCCGAGGAGCAAGGGCTGCGGTTCTATGACATCAAGGGGAACACCGGCGACTTGCGCACAGTGATGATACGCACAGCCTCGACGGGCGAGACTATGGTCTGCGTTGTGTTCGGCGATGCTGAAGAGGGCGTAGTGTCCAGCGTAATGCAGATGTTGGCTGACCGTTTCCCAGAAATAACGTCTCTGGTGTATGTACTCAACACCAAGGCCAACGACACCATTTCCGACCTCGAAGTCCACAAGTTCCGTGGCAATGACTACATAGAAGAGGAGATGGAGGGATTGCGCTACCGTATCAATGCAAAGTCGTTTTACCAGACCAATTCGGAACAGGCATACACATTATATAAAGTGGCACGCCGTTTTGCAGGGCTTGACGGCAGTGATGCCTCGGCTCAGTCCAAGACTGTCTATGACCTGTACACGGGAGCGGGGACTATAGCCAATTTCGTTGCCCGCAATGCAGGGAAAGTCGTGGGCATAGAGTATGTACCGGAGGCGATAGAGGATGCCAAACTGAACTCGCGCGTCAACAGCATCACGAACACGCTGTTCTATGCCGGCGACATGAAGAACGTGCTTACTGACGAGTTCGTTGCCGAACACGGCCACCCGGACGTGATGATAATAGACCCGCCGCGAGCCGGCATGCATGAGGATGTCGTCAAGGTGATACGCGGAGCCTCGCCCGAAGTAATCGTCTATGTGAGCTGCAACCCTGCCACCCAGGCGCGTGACCTCGCGCTGCTTGATGACATGTACCGTATCACTGATGTTCAGCCTGTGGATATGTTCCCCCACACTCACCATGTAGAGAATGTGGTGCGCATGGTGCGCCGCGACTGAAAAACGGCACGGAAGTTCAGAAGGGCAGGAAGGGCGCGTCGTTGCCGCGTTCCCATTCGCCGGGGACGACCTGCTCGAAGTTGAATTTCGCGATGCCGAGGTCAACAGGCGTAAAGCCGGTCATATTTGGGACGAAAGCATGATATGCCCCGTCTGCGTCAACACGGATGCGGACGGGGCGTTTGTTCATGGCAGACGGAGCGCATGCTACGGCTTCGAGACCCGCTGCCAGCTGCGGATACGCCTTTGTCGCTTCCTCAAATGACAGACCTGATTTGCCAGTATCAAAGAAGTCAGCAGCGACCATTTTACGGCGATGTGAGACCGAGCGTACCAACCAGTCGCCAAATCGCTTGCCGTTGGCATCTGATGAATGTCCGACTGCGATGATGAATACAGGCTTTTCACCGGCACGAGTCTGTATGGGCAAGTTCTGCGCCGAGAATGTGCCGCCGATAAAGCATGAACCAAGACCATGCACTGTTGCAGCCATTACGACCTTTTGCCCTGCATAGCCGGCTATCTCGTAAGCGTTGGCGACAGCAGTGTCCATGACTGCGGCAACATAGTTGCGGACATTGCGGAATATGCCGTAGCTGCCGAAACGTCCCCGGAACGGGGTGTCATCGTCGATGATGAGCTGGAAGCGCGTACCGGGAAAATATGAATTGACTTCAGATATAGCTGCGCGTAGTGCGTTGACTCCGGTGTCTGAAAGCGGCTCTTCAGTGTATGAGCGCACTGAATGGCGCAACTGCAACTGTTGTAACGTGTACATAAACAGTAATATGAAAAAGGAGGGAATACCAGTCGCGGCAAACCCTCCCATGATTATTTATGTGTCATCAATCCTCGTCAGATGCGGGGATGTTGATGTCAAATGAGTCGAGGAACTTCATTGTAGCCTCGATGTAGTCGGTCATTACCACATCGTCCTCCACGAAAGGAACAGTCTTGCGGTATTCAGCCATTACAGTCTCGATGTAGGGAGATGATTTCAGCGGACGGCGGAACTCGAGAGCCTGAGCAGCGTTCATGAGTTCGATAGCTGCTATGTACTTCAGGTTGGAGATGATCTTGTGAAGTTTTGTAGCCGCATTTGCGCCCATTGACACGAGGTCTTCCTGGCCGTTTGAACTGACGATAGAGTCGCATGAGGCGGGCCAAGCGTACATCTTGTTCTGGCTGACCATGGATGCAGCGGCGTACTGCGGAATCATGAAGCCGGAGTTCAAACCGGGCTTTGCCACCAGGAACTCAGGCAGCTCGCGCAGACCGAGGATGAGCTGTGCCACACGACGCTCGGAGATGTTGCCGAGTTCGTGGAGAGCCACGCCCATATAGTCGAATATCAGCGCGATCGGCTCGCCGTGGAAGTTTCCGCCAGAGATTACGAGGTCTTCATCGGGGAATACCGTGGGGTTGTCTGTCACAGAGTTGATTTCGGTGTGGAGCACATCGGTGACGTGCCACATTGCATCTTTCACTGCGCCATGAACCTGCGGTATGCAGCGGAACGAGTAGGGGTCTTGCACGTGCTTCTTCTCGCGGGCAATGATTTCGCTGCCCTTGAGCAGAGCGCGGAACACCCGGCCTGTCTCGATCTGTCCGCGGTGCGGGCGTACTTGCTGTATCTGTTTCCAGAACGGCTCGATGCGTCCGTCAAATGCTTCGAGTGAAATTGCTCCGAAAAGGTCGAAGCAGTTCACCAGGTGCCAGCCGTCGATGAGAGCCTTGATGCCGTTTGAACTCATGAACTGAGTGCCGTTGAGCAGGGCGAGACCTTCCTTAGATTTCAGCTTGATCGGGTTCCAGCCGAAGATGTTGAGAGCCTCTTTGCCGCTGATTTTCTTGCCCTTGTACATGACATATCCCTCGCCGATAAGCGGGAGGAACAAGTTGGCAAGAGGTGCAAGGTCGCCTGATGCTCCGAGCGAGCCACGGTCATAGACTACCGGGAGGATGTCATTGTTGTAGAAGTCGAGGATGCGCTGCACAGTCTCAACCTGCACGCCGCTGAAACCCATGGAGAGGGCGTGGGCCTTGAGCATGAGCATGAGCTTAACTACAACGCCGTCAACTGGCGTGCCTACACTGCAAGAGTGGCTCTTGACGAGGTTCTCCTGAAGTGTAGAGAGTTCCTCGCGAGATATGTGCTTGTTGCACAGCGAGCCGAACCCGGTGGTCACACCGTAGATAGGTGCACCGTCCTCGTCGGTCTTGCGGTCGAGGTATTCGCGGCAGTGCTTGATTTTCTCGATAGCAGACTGGCCGAGCGTCAGCTTGACATTCTCACGCAGTATACGCTCGATCAGGTCGTATGTAAGTTGGCTTGAGCCAATCTCGTATGTTCCGTTCTTGATCATATTATGAATGTTGTATTGTCTGTTGTGTTACTGTTTGTCGTTTTCAGCTACGACACGCCCATTGTGGATGGTCGCCGCCACGCAGTTCATGCCCACATAGTAGGGCAGCATACGATAGTTGTCGAAATGCAGCATCACCATGTCGGCAGCCTTGCCCTCTTCAATTGAGCCGATTGCGTCTGCCATACCTACTGCTGCCGCCCCGTTGAGAGTCAGTGCAGTGATGATTTCCTCAATCGACATGTTCATGTATATGCGAGCCAGCGCGATTGTCAACGGTATAGAGCCGGACAAGCAAGAGCCGGGGTTGAGGTCTGTCGCGAGGGCAACTGCACCGTCAGCATCTATGAACTTACGAGCAGGTGCATAAGGCTCACGCAGAGTGAATGCTGTCAGCGGCAAGAGGGTTGCCACGACACCGGCACGCGCCATGTCGGCAACACCCTGATCTGAAACATGCAGCAGGTGGTCAGCTGAAAGTGCACCCAGTTCTGCTGACAGTTCCGCACCGCCGAGTGTGACGATTTCGTCAGCGTGCAGCTTGATGTCATATCCCATTTCGCGAGCGGCGAGCAACAGGCGGTGGGAATCCTCAATCTCAAACACGTTCTTCTCACAGAAAATGTCGCAGTTGCGGGCCTTGTCCTTGAAACGCGGCAGCATCTCGCGGATTATCAGGTCAACATATTCTGCAGTGCGGCCTTTGTACTCCTTGGGAACTGCGTGAGCACCGAGGAATGTTGGCACTACATTGAGGCATTGCCCTGGCTTGCCGGCCAGGCGGTTTATCACATCGAGCTGCTTCTCCTCAGTCTCAACATTGAGACCATATCCGCTTTTGGCCTCGACAGTGGTGACACCCATGCGGCTCATGCGGTTGATGAACCACTGGGCGTTCTCCTCGAGTGTCGCGGCATCGGTGTCACGTGTAGCGTTGACGGTGGACTGTATGCCGCCGCCACGCTGCATGATAGACATATAGCTCTCGCCGTTCATACGCCACTCAAACTCGTCAGGGCGGAAACCGCCGAACACGAGGTGAGTATGCGAGTCCACAAAGCCGGGGAGCAACACTTTGCCGCCGGCATCGATAACGTTGTAGCAGGCAGTGTCTGCGACAGGGCAACTGGCAGTCGTGCCGACGTATGCAATTTTGCCGTCAGTGGCGACAACGCAGCCGTCCTCGATGACAGTGACATTACCCATCTCCTTGCCCCGCAGAGCCTTGTTGCCTTTTGGGGTAACGACTGTCGCGTGTTTGATTATCATGTTCTGCATATCGTGCTGAATTTGATATGTAGGATTATTTGTTGACAAGCTGGCGGATGTACTCCTCGTCGGCAACGTAAGGCTCTGTAATCATGAAGCCGTTCTGTGCCTGAGTGTCATTCCACTCCTTGACGGTAGACATGGCGTTCTCGTTGCGTGCCCAAGAACGGCGGGCAACACCGCCCATAACGTCCCAAAGCATAGCCTTGGTCAGGATTTCGTCAACGCGCTTCGAACCGTCGCATACCATGCCGAAGCCGCCGTTGATAGCCTTGCCGATGCCAACGCCGCCGCCGTTGTGCAAAGCCACGAGGCTCATGCCGCGTGCGCAGTTGCCGGCGAAGCACTGTACCGCCATATCAGCCATAACGTTTGAACCGTCCTTGATGTTTGATGTCTCGCGGAAAGGAGAGTCCGTGCCGCTCACGTCGTGGTGGTCACGGCCGAGCATGATGGGACCGACCTCACCGTTGCGGACCATCTCATTGAAGCGGAGCGCGATTTTCAGACGGCCCATAGCGTCCTGATAGAGGATGCGTGCCTGAGTGCCGACCACGAGCTCATTCTTCTCGGCATCGCGTATCCAGTTGTAGTTGTCGCGATCCTGATAGCGGCGGTTGACATCAATGCACTCCATGGCAGCGTGGTCTGTCTTGACCAAATCCTCATGCTTGCCGCTGAGGCATACCCAACGGAACGGTCCGTAGCCAAAGTCGAACAGACGCGGACCCATTATGTCTTCAACGTATGACGGCCAGATGAAACCGTCCTTCTCGTCGATGCCGTTGCGAGATATTTCTTTTACGCCGGCATCATAGATAGCCTTCATGAACGAGTTGCCGTAGTCAAAGAAGTATGTGCCGCGAGCCACGAGTTTTTTGATAGCCTCGAAGTGGCGACGCAGCGAGATGTCTACCTGACGGCGGAACTCCTCCGGGTTCTCATGCAACAGGCGTGTGCGCTCCTCGAATGTGAGGCTTGCGGGGCAGTAGCCGCCCTCATATACGGCATGGCAAGATGTCTGGTCGCTGAGCAGTTCTACCTTAATGTTGTTCTCTACTGCATACTCGAGCAGGTCAACCACATTGCCGTGATATGCTATTGAGAGAGCCTTGCGCTCATCCTCGGCTTCTTTAGCCCAACGGAACGCCTCTGCGATGTCGCCTGTGACGCGCAGCACCCAGCCTTGGCTGTGGCGTGTCTCGATACGGGAAGCGTCCACCTCTGCGATGATTGACGCAGCCCCGGCTATGTCTGCAGCCTTGGGTTGTGCGCCGCTCATGCCGCCCAGGCCTGACGATATGAACAAGTGTCCGCGCAGGTCACCATCGTCTGGTATGCCGAGCTTCATGCGGCCGGCGTTAAGCAGAGTGTTGAACGTGCCGTGTACAATACCCTGCGGACCGATATACATCCAGCCGCCGGCAGTCATCTGGCCGTAGTTTGCTACGCCCATCTGCATGGCTTCATGCCAGTCGTGCAGATTGTCAAAGAGACCGACCATCATTGCGTTGGTGATGATAACACGCGGAGCCTCCTTGCTTGAGGGGAACAGGCCGAGGGGATGACCTGACTCGATTACGAGAGTCTGCTCGTCCGTCAGCTCCTCGAGGTACTTCTTGATGAGCCGATACTGCAGCCAGTTCTGGCAAACCTGTCCTGTCTCGCCATAGGTGACAAGTTCATACGGATACAGGGCAACGTCGAAATCCAGGTTGTTGTCAATCATCACCTGAAAAGCCTTGCCCTCGATGCAACGGCCCTTGTACTCGTCGATAGGCTTGCCCTTGATCTGTCCCTGCGGACGCCAGCGGTAGGCGTAGATGCGGCCGCGTGTGCGGAGTTCCTCGAGGAACTCCGGAGCAACCTTTTCATGCAGTTCCGTGGGGAGGTAGCGCAAAGCGTTGCGGACAGCTGTGACAGTCTTCTCGGGAGTGAGGGTATAACCTCTGTCGGGAGCGCGGCGGATGCCCTCGACGAATGTGGGCATTTCCGGAAGTTCCGCACTGAGGTGTATTCGTTGTATATCCATGGTAGTTATATGTTTGTTGTAGGTCCTGTAGACCGTATGATTTTATTGCAAAGGTAATATAAAAACTGAGATGAAGCGCAGTGTACACATATAAAAAGTCTTGTGCCGGAGGTGATATTTGCCCTATGTTAATCCAACATACGGATATGCTGCCTACAAGGCTTGCAAGACGCTTTATGTAGACAGAGGGAGTGCTTTTGCAAGCATCCCTCTGTCGATGTTTTTCTGCGGAGCGTCATCCTATGGCGGAGCGTATGATGCCGCGTTGCGAGTTGTTGATGAAATCGAGTATCTCATCGCGCAGACTTGTCTGCGGCAATGTTTCCATAGCCAGTTTCACGGCATTTGACACGTTAAGGTCGCTGAGGTAGATGATGCGGTAAACTTCCGCAATCGTGGCTATGTCCTCTTCAGAAAACCCGTTGCGGTGCATGCCTATCGTGTTCAGCCCGACGTATGATATCGGTTCGCGGGCAGCCTTGACATACGGCGGTATGTCCTTGTTGACCAATGCGCCGCCCTGCAGCATTATGTTCTTGCCGATGTGGCAGAACTGGTGTATGAGGCTTCCGCCGCCGATTACAGCAGCATCGTCGATGCGTACCTCTCCGGCTATCTGCGAAGCATTTGACATAATCACGCGGTCTCCCAGCACACAGTCATGGGCAATATGGCAGTATGCCATTATAAGGCAGTTTTTGCCCACCACGGTCTTGCCTTTTGAGGCTGTGCCTCGGTTGACCGTGACACACTCGTGCAGGACAGTGCCGTCACCGACGTATGCGTAGGTCTTTTCACCACGAAACTTCAGATCTTGCGGTATTCCAGCCACGACAGCACCCGGAAAAATAGTTACGCCACTGCCGATGCGGGCTCCCGGGAAAATGGTGACGTTGCTGTGGATAATGCAGTTGTCCCCGATTTCCACGTCTTCGTGAATGCGTGTAAAACTGTCTATCTGCACATTATTGCCGATACGCGCCTCAGGGGAAATGTCTGTGTATTTGCTTATCATATCTATGCAGGTCGGTAAAAAGAGTTATTTGTTCTTGATTATCTGAGCCATGAACTCTGCTTCGCACACAATTTTCTCTCCTACAAACGCATAGCCCTTGACAATGGCGCATCCGCGACGGATTTCCGTCATTAGGCTGACGTTGAGCAGCAGCGTGTTGCCAGGCACTACCTTCTGACGGAACTTCACGTTGTCTATCTTGAGGAAGTACGTGGAGTAACGTTCAGGGTCTTCGAGATAGTTGAGGACGAGCACTCCGGCAGCCTGTGCCATTGCCTCGACCTGAAGCACGCCGGGCATCACCGGCTCTTGAGGGAAGTGTCCTACGAAGAACGGCTCGTTGGTAGTTACGTTCTTGACAGCGACACAGTGCTTGCGGTCTATCTTTATTACCTTGTCAATCAGCAGGAACGGATAGCGGTGGGGGAGGAGTTTGCGTATTCCGTTGATGTCGATTATCGGCTCAATGTTGGGATTGTAGACCGGTGCCTGTATCTCCGTGTGCTTGACTTCCTTGCGGAGCATACGGGTAAACTTGCTGTTTATGGTGTGTCCCGGACGTATCGACACTACGCGGCCTTTCAGCGGACGGCCTATCAACGCGAGGTCGCCAATTACGTCAACCAGCTTGTGACGCGCAGGCTCGTTGTCCCATTTCAGGGGCTTGGGGTTGATGTATCCCAGCTCGTTGAGCGTCATGTGGGGCATGTTCACCATGTCGCAGATGCGGTCTATGGTTTCCTGCTCCGCCTTCTGGTCGTATATAACGATTGCATTGTCGAGGTCGCCGCCCTTTATGAGTCCGTGGCTCATGAGAGCTTCGATTTCCTTGACAAACACGAATGTGCGTGCGCTTGCCACTTCCTGTTTGAAGTCTGCCAGGTCATCAAGTATAGCGAACTGGTTGGGAAGAACCGCAGAGTTGTATTCCACCATTACCTCCACGCTGAAATTGTCATCGGGGTACATGGTGAGCATCGAACCGGTTTCCTCGTCGCGCACACAAGTCTTTTCCTTTATTATATAGTAATCTTTTTCGACATTCTGCTCTTCAGTGCCGACAGCCGCGATGTTGTCAACATACTGTATTGCGCTGCCGTCGAGTATCGGGAGTTCCGGGCCGTTGATGTCTATAAGGCAGTTGTCGATGCCAGAAGCGTACAGCGCAGCGAGAGCGTGCTCCACTGTGCTTACTATGACATCCTTCTTGCCCAGTACAGTGCCGCGAGTGGTGTCCACCACGTTTTCCGCAACAGCATCAATTATTGGGGAGCCCTCGAGGTCGATGCGGCGGAACTTATAGCCGTGGTTGGCGGGTGCCGGCTGGAAAACCGCTGTGATTTCAAGTCCCGAATGAAGTCCTTTGCCCTTTACCGTGAAAGGAGCTTTGAGAGTCAACTGGTTCATTTCTGTATGTCGGTTTGCTTGGTTCTTGTTATTTGGATTTATTGTTGAACAGCTCTGCGAGCTTCTTGATGTATACTTGGTTTTTGGCAAACTGGCGGGCGTCAATTGCCGGGTAGCCTATGATGCGGGCATTGTCGCCTACATTGTTCGGTATGCCCGACTGCGCGCCGATTTCGTTGTTGTTGCCTATGGTGATGTGCCCGGCGAAGCCCACCTGGCCGCCCACACGGTTCCACGAGCCTATTTTAGTAGACCCTGCCACGCCCACCTGGGCTGCCATAACGTTGTTTTCGCCCAGTTCCACATTGTGCGCCACTTGCACAAGGTTATCAAGTTTGGTGCCGCGCCCTATGAGCGTGTTGCCGAATGTAGCGCGGTCTATGGTCGTGTTGGCGCCTATCTCCACATCGTCTGCAATGACCACGCCGCCGGTCTGCGGCAACTTGTCATAGCCGTGCTCAGTGGGGGCAAAACCGAAGCCATCTGCACCTATAACCGCACCGGAGTGTATGATGCAGCGGCAGCCTATCTCGCACCCCTCGTAGATGCGGACGCCCGCACGAATGACAGTGTCATCTCCTATCTTCACACCGTCGCCGATGTATGACTGCGGATATATCTTGACGTTCTTGCCGATGCGCACACCCTTGCCGATATATGCGAAGGCCCCTATATAACATCCGTCAGGGACAACTACACCAGCCGAAATATGCGCCGGCTGCTCGATGCCTGAGGGCATAGGCCGCATTGACTCAATGTGGCGGAGCATTGCCGCAAGCGTGGCATACGGATCGTTGACACGTATCATTGTGGCTTTTACTGGATGCGCTGGCTTGAAATCCTTGCTCACAAGCACTGCCGTAGCGCGTGTGGTGTATATGAAATGCTCATATTTCGGGTTGGCCAAAAAGGTGATACAACCCGGCGAGGCTTCCTCTATTTTTGCAAAATTGGAGATCGGCGCGTTGGCGTCACCGTCAACGGTCCCGCCCACCAGCGATGCCAATTCTTGTGCTGTAATTTCCATCGGTCACGAAATTTTTCCGCAAATATCGCAATTTTTCCACAATCTCGCACTATAAATTCCCCACAATCTGCACTTTCAATTATGACAGCGCGGTTTTAGGGCGGTTTTCCAACTTAAAAAGGTTAATGTTTTGACCAATCGGGGGAAAATCGCTATTTTTGCACGGAGTTTTGGAGTGACCTCCAGGACAACAGAAAACGAAACTTATAACCCTAAATCATTCATAGGTATGGAAATCTCACATATCGAACACATTGGCATCGCCGTTCCCAATCTGAAAGAGGCGATCAAGTACTACGAAGAAGTGCTTGGCTTCAAGTGCTACAAGACTGAAGTAGTGGAAGACCAGAAAGTGACAACCGCTTTCTTCAAGGTCGGTGACACCAAAATCGAGCTGCTCGAGCCGACTTGCCCTGAAAGCACAATCGCCAAGTTCATCGAGAAGAATGGCGGCAAAGGCGGCATGCACCACATGGCATTTGCCGTTGAGTCCGGCGTGGCAAACGCTCTCGCAGAGTGCGAGGAGAAGGGCATCCGCCTGATCGACAAGGCTCCCCGCCAGGGTGCTGACGGTCTGCAGATCGCATTCCTCCATCCCAAATGCACAGAGGCTGTCCTCACAGAACTTTGCGAAGACCCCTCCAAGAAATAATCATCGAAATCTATAAACGACCTATATAAAATGGGCAAATCACAGGAAAAAATACAGGAACTCATCGACAAACGCGCCGAAGCACGCCTCGGCGGCGGTGAGAAGGCTATCGAAAAGCAGCACGCCCGCGGCAAGTACACCGCGCGTGAACGCATAGACCAGCTCCTCGACAAGGACAGCTTCGAGGAACTCGATATGTTTGTAACTCACCGTTGCACCAACTTCGGACAGGACAAGAAGCACATCCTCGGCGACGGCGTTGTGACCGGATACGGTACAATCGAAGGTCGTCTCGTGTACGTGTTCGCACAGGACTTTACAGTGTTCGGAGGCTCGCTCTCCGAGACTATGGCAGAGAAAATATGCAAAGTCATGGATCTCGCCATGAAGATGGGAGCGCCTATCATCGGCCTTAACGACTCCGGCGGCGCACGTATCCAGGAGGGTATCAACGCGCTCGCAGGCTACTCTGAAATCTTCAAGCGCAACATCCTCGCATCTGGTGTAGTTCCCCAGATTTCCGCTATCCTTGGTCCGTGTGCCGGCGGCGCAGTTTACAGCCCCGCGCTGACCGACTTCACTATCATGACGAAGGGCATCTCCTACATGTTCCTCACAGGCCCGACAGTTGTCAAGACCGTTACCGGCGAGGACGTTACCCAGGAGCAGCTCGGCGGCGCATCAGTACACGCTACCAAGAGCGGTGTGACACACTTCGCAACAGAAGACGGCGAAGAGGCTCTGCAGCTCATCCGCAAGCTCATCAGCTTCATGCCGCAGAACAACATGGAGGAGACTCCTCTCATCAACTGCTCAGACCCCATCGACCGTCTCGAGGACAAGCTCAACGACATCGTTCCCGACAATCCCAAACGTTCATACGACATGTATGAGGTTATCGGCGCAATCGTCGACAACGGCGAGTTCCTCGAAGTTCAGAAGGACTATGCCAAGAACATCATCGTCGGCTTCGCTCGCATGAACGGCCAGTCTGTCGGCGTTGTTGCCAACCAGCCCAAGGTGCTCGCAGGTGTACTCGACTGCAACGCTTCGCGCAAGGCTGCCCGCTTCGTACGCTTCTGCGACTGCTTCAACATCCCATTGGTGACACTCGTAGATGTCCCCGGCTTCCTCCCCGGAACAGGCCAGGAATACAACGCTGTCATCCTCCACGGTGCGAAACTGCTCTACGCTTACGGCGAGGCTACTGTACCCAAAGTGACTGTAACACTGCGCAAGAGCTACGGCGGCTCTCACATCGTGATGAGCTGCAAGCAGCTGCGCGGCGACATGAACTACGCTTGGCCCACTGCCGAAATCGCAGTTATGGGTGCTGAAGGCGCAGTCGGTGTACTTTATGCCAAGGAGGCAAAGAACCAAGAAGACCCCAAGGCATACATCAAGGAGAAAGAAGAGGAATACCGCAACCTGTTTGCCAACCCCTACAACGCAGCCAAGTACGGCTATATCGATGACGTTATCGAGCCGCGCAACACTCGTTTCCGCGTAATCCGCGCCCTTCAGATGCTCGCTACCAAGAAGCAGACGAACCCGGCAAAGAAGCACGGCAACATACCTCTGTAAAAACACAATACACATGACAAGCAAAGTTTTTAGAACTTCGGTTGTCGGCATGATAATGCTGGCGGGGATTTTATCCCCGTCGGCTTTTGCTATTGTGCCGGCCCATAGTTCCAGCTCTGCGACAGTTCAGACCGAGCAGGTCGCAGCTGTCAGCTACAGGGGGGAAGCCACGGAAGTTCAGCAAGCCGCGCCAAAAGAGCAGCCGCGTACCGGCATGACGCAGCAGGAGAAAAAAGAGTATGCACAGGAAAATGACAGTTTCGGCGGCGGTATCACCATCATTGCCATGGTCATTGTCATTCTCGCCCTCGCAATCCTTAGCATACTCTTCGGGATTTTCGGCAAGATTTCCGCACGGCTGCTGACAAAGAAAAAAATCGAAGCTACAGGTGCCGATGCCTCCGCAGGCAACGGCAGTGCCAAGAGTCCGGATTCCGGCGAAGTTATTGCGGCCATCTCACTGGCTCTTGCAGAACACCTTGACGGCAAGGGACACGACATGGAACGCACCATTCTCACACTACGTCGCATGAAAAGGGCATACAGCCCATGGAACTCCAAGATATATAACATTCGCCACGTTCCGGAACAACCCATATCCAAGAACCGATTGTCCTGACGCTGTTACAATAGCAGCAATACCCCCAAATCTGAAAACACAAACAAGATGAAACTCAAAGAATACAAGTATAAGATAAACGGCATCAAGTTTACAGTCGGCGTTGGCGACATCGTAGGCGATTCCGTGCATGTTGAGGTAAACGGCGTGCCATACAAGGTGGAGATTGACACTGAGGGGCAGAAGAAGCCGTCCGTAGCCGGAAGCATGAAGCGTCCTGCTGCAGCTCCTCGCACAGAAGCTGGCGAGAAGGTCATTGCCACGCCTGTTGCAGCATCTACCGGCGCCGATGCCGTGAAGTCTCCGCTTCCTGGCACTGTGACTGCCATAAAAGTGAAGGTCGGCGACACCATAAAGGTCGGCGACACCGTCTGTGTGCTCGAGGCCATGAAGATGGAAAACAACATACACTCCCAGAAAGGCGGAACAGTGACAAAAATCCTTGTAAACGCAGGAGACTCCGTACTCGAGGGTGCTGACATAATGATTATAGAATGATACTGACCCCACAGTACAGATTAGACACATTATGATTCTCACACAAAGTTCTTCCACCTTCGGCGATTTCATCAGCAATACCGTCGAGACATTCTGGAATTTCACCGGTTTCGCCAACTGCGAGTACACAAACCTTGTGATGCTGCTGGTGGGCTGTTTCTTCGTCTACCTCGCGGTAAAGAAAAATTTCGAGCCGCTGCTGCTCGTCCCCATCGGGTTCGGTATGCTAATCGGCAACATTCCGTTTCAAGAGGGCATGGAAATCGGCATCTATGAGCCGGGCAGTGTCCTTAACATCCTGTATAACGGAGTTGAAAAGGGATGGTATCCGCCGCTGATTTTCCTCGGCATCGGTGCAATGACCGATTTCGGTGCGCTTCTTGCCAACCCGAAACTGATGATTATCGGCGCATGTGCGCAGTTCGGCATTTTCGGAGCGTATATGCTCTCGCTGCTGCTGGGTTTCGACCCGCTTCAGGCCGGCTGTGTTGCCATCATCGGCGGTGCTGACGGCCCGACTGCAATCTTCACAACCTCCAAGCTCGACAAGGATTTGCTTGGGGCGGTCGCCGTGTCGGCATATTCGTATATGGCATTGATACCGCTTATCCAGCCACCGTTGATGCGCCTTTTCACTACACGCAAGGAGCGTCTTATAAAGATGAAACCCGCCCGTGTGGTCAGCCAGAACGAGAAAATCATTTTCCCTGTTGTCGGCCTCATCCTCACTTGCTTCGTCGTGCCTTCCGGCATTCCATTGCTCGGTATGCTCTTTTTCGGCAATATCCTGCGTGAGAGCGGCGTGACATCGCGTCTTGCCAAGACTGCAAGCAACGCAATGACCGACATTGTGACCATCCTACTTGGCCTGACCGTAGGTGCTTCGACCCAGGCTGACAAGTTCCTGACCGTTGATACGCTCAAAATATTCGGCCTTGGTTTCCTCGCCTTCATCATTGCATCGTCTGCAGGCGTTTTGTCAGTCAAGCTGATGAACTTGTTCCTGCGCAAAGACCGCAAAATCAATCCTTTGATTGGCAACGCCGGTGTATCGGCCGTGCCGATGGCTGCGCGTATATCGAACAACCTCGGTTTGGAATATGACCCGACCAACTACCTCCTGATGCACGCTATGGGCCCGAACGTAGCAGGTGTCATCGGTTCTGCAGTTGCAGCCGGTGTGCTACTCAGCTTCCTCGGGTAACAATCTGCATCCTCTATACACGTCAGAGCCGCAAGGCTTGAAACTCCCTGCGGCTCTGATGTTTCACCAACAATTCAACCGTTTCACCAACAAATCATACTCGTATGAAAACCAGTTTCTACTTCGTCCTTTGGATTATAATCTATCCGATTTTAGGTTGGATAGGCAACGACACTGTCACCAATAATTCTTTCATATTCGCCCTTATTGCCGTTTTTTCTGTTTCGTTGCTCGTAAATAGCTTGATGAAAAAAACAGTTTTGTATGAAGCCGCATCACAAGCATCTTGTATTCTCGAAGATGTATATACCGGGAATGTTTCCTCATTCGGCAAACGCCTATCTCGTGAGACAACAATTGAGACAATAACAGCCGCATATCTAATAATCACCACTTTAGTAGTCGGTGTTGACATGCTTACAACAGAAGTCAGCAACTGGGTTGCCTTGGCGGTATTCGGTCTCTTTGCCTTTGGTTCGATAACGAAATGCGTGAACCTGCACAGAGCGAACTCTTCGCTTAAGTCTAACCCCACATCTGCACAGTGCGTTGAAATTGTCAATAGCACGTATGACCTCAATTATGAAGCGTATTACGAAGCCCATGCCGGCGTTACACTTGAGGCTATCCTGCCTCCAAGACCTAAATATTTCAACTGTTTCCTGATATTCTCCTTAGTAACAGCAATAATTGCGGCTCTTCTCGGGTTACTGTTCATAATCGCGAGTGTCATTATATTTATTTCCGGCTCGTCGTTTATTTTAGGTACTGCAGCATTGTCTGGGATGTTAGTTCTGTACGGCTTTCTGGCTATGTATTTTGGAGTGAAGGACATCCTGTCAACCATGCAGGGACTGAAAAGAAGACCCACAACCAACAATCTGTCTGACAATATTCCATGAGGAAACAAGTGTTCAGTTATGACGAGTTTCGTGACTATTGCCGAGGCTCGCTTGTAGGCGGAGCAGTCGGCTATAGGAAAACTCGGGGAGTGCATAACGTGTGCTGTCAACCACGACGGATGCAGTGATTACACTGGGGCTATAGCCGGCAATATTATAGGGGCAATTCTCGGATACTCTGCTATCCCGCAATACTATCTCGACACACTCGAAATCGAAGAGGTGCTTGTGTCAGCAGCTGATGACCTTTGTACAGATACAGACATGCCCGAAAGCGCACAACGTCTAAGCAACAGATATCGAAAACACCTGCCGGTCGGAGTTGCCCGTGATTTGCTTATATAGTGGAAGGCGTTATTGGAGGATGCCGATGCCCTGACGTACTATCTCCAGTTCGTCTCCAGTGCAGTCTATTGTCGTTGAGGGTTCAGTGCCTCCGTTCTCTCCTTCCAAGAACATGTCTACCCTGTCATAGTACGCCTCTGCTATCAGCGAGGGCTGTATGGCGTAATCTTCGTCATCAAATTCTATTGAAGTCGTGAGAACAGGGTTGCCGAGCCGTCGGGCAATGGCAATACAAGTGTTGCACGCAGGAATGCGTATGCCTACTGTTTTTCGTCCACGGAAGGCGCGGGGCAAGGTCGATATGCTGCGGCACAGAAAAGTGAATGGCCCTGGGGTATTGTTACGGAGCATCTGGAACACACGGTTGTCGAAACGGGCGTATTCTGCGGCTTGTGAGATGTCTGCACAGACTATCGACAGGTTGTTCTTTTCAGGATTGAGGCCTTTAAGCCGGCATATCCTCTCTATGGCCTTTGGGTTGAGAGCATCACAAGCTATGCCGTAAATTGTGTCTGTCGGCCATATCATAATCTGGCCTGAACGGAGGTCGCGGGTTATCTCGTCAAGCTGTCTGTCAGAGGGTTCGTCACCCCATATCTTCATAGTTTTCATAACAATACATTTTAGTCAACCGCGAATATACAAATTATTTCCGGAATATCCGCAATTCGTGTTGGCTATAGCCCGATATTTGGCTATCTTTGCGGAAAAATTCGGAATAAGACATGAAAATAGGAATAATCGCGGCGATGCGCAAGGAAATAGACCTGCTGCTCCCCCTTGTCGGAAACAAGACTGTGCGCACAGTTGCCGGCGTGGAAATCATAGACGGCAAAATCGGCTCGCATGACGTATGCGTCATGGAGTGCGGCATAGGCAAAGTAAATTCTGCGCTAAACGCCAACACGCTTATCGAGGCTGAACACCCGGATTTGCTGGTAAACAGCGGCGTAGCTGGTGGGGCAGACCTGTCGATGGGAATTTGCGACGTGCTTGTAGCAGACAGTGTGGCATACCATGATGTATGGTGCGGCCCTGAAACAGAGTATGGTGCAGCATACGGGCTGCCTACACTTATGAAGCCTGATGCGGGTATGCTTAAAACGGCTCACGAAGTCCTTGGAGACAGTGTGAAATACGGATTGATATGCTCCGGCGACAAGTTCATTACTGCCGAGGCTGAAATCCATGAAATCAAGTCACACTTTCCGCAAGCTCTTGCAGTAGACATGGAGTCCGCATCCATTGCGCAGACAGCTACTTTGCGAGGCGTACCGTTCCTGATAGTCCGAGCAATCAGCGACACTCCCGGTTCAGGAGAGAACATCTCGCAGTATGAGGACTTCTGGACACGCGCTCCGCAAAGCACTTTCCATGCGCTCGTGTCATTGCTACAGGCCTTATAACCTGAATTGCGAATCCGATAGAATAGGGGAGGTGGTCCAATTTACGACGGGGCTTCCTCTTCCCGTTTTGTGTCAGAGCTGTTTCTGGCGCAGTTGTTTGCCGCGGTTTGTTTATCCTGACATATCCGGCTCATAGAGCAACCGCAGCAGCCGCCTTTCCCGTTTTTGCGTTTTACGCTTCGGCGGTACGTCCATACGCATACCGCTATGAGCAGCAGTGCTACAAGTATATATTGTATGAGCTCGTTTGTATCCATTTTGCTGTCAGTTTATGTAGTATGGACATGCATACTTCTGATATGACGAGTTACTGTTCAGTTTTGTTGGATTTTTTCCCGGGACTTCTCTTCTTCTTGGTTTTCCCCTCTTTTTCGGCTGGCACTTCGGCAACGATACGGCGGTTGGAATTGTCTTGCAATACAGCGATAGTAATCTCCGAAATCATACGCTTCTGCATATCGATAAATTCCTGTGCGCTATAGCGTCCGTATTCAATATCGCGCAACCTTCCCTCCCAGATACCTGTGAGTTTTGCACTTTTGAGCAATTCCTCGCGAATCAAAGAGATTAGGTTTATGCCTGCATCTGTGGCGCGTATGCTTTTCTTCTCCTTGCGTATATATCCTCGCTTGTACAGCGTTTCGATAATGGCAGCACGGGTTGACGGTCGCCCGATGCCATTCGCTTTAAGAGCTTCTCGCAGCTCCTCGTCATCGACTTGAGAACCCGCTGTCTCCATAGCTTTAAGCAGCGTTCCCTCAGTATACGGCTTCGGCGGCTGCGTAGTCTTTGTGACAAGTTTCGGAGAGTGTGGGCCAGACTCACCAGGAGTAAACGGGGGCATTACAGCTGTTTCCTGCTCCTTGTCGTTCAAGGAGGATTCCTCTTGGTTTTGTTTGTCGCGAGCATAGACGGATTTCCACCCTTGGTTGAGGATAACACGCCCCGTGGCCTTGAACGCGACACTGCCAGCTTTTGCCTTAACCGTGGTCTGCTCAAATTCGCAGTCGGGGTAAAAGACCGATATGAACCTCTTGGCAATGGTGTCAAACACATTTTGCTCGGCAGGGGAGAGAGGAGGCAGCGGCTCCCCCGTTGGTATAATGGCATGGTGATCCGTCACCTTGGAGTTGTCAAACACCTTTTTGCTTTTGCGCAACTTGCTCCCTCTCAGCGGCGTAAGCAAATCTGCCATACCGTTGAGCGAGTTGAGTATCTTGCCGCACTTGGGATATATGTCTTCTGTCAGGTAGGTGGTATCAACACGCGGATAGGTAGTCACCTTCTTTTCATACAGGCTTTGTATGGTGCGCAGAGTTTCTTCCGCCCCCATGCCGAACCGCTTGTTACATTCCACCTGCAATGAAGTCAGGTCAAACAGTCGAGGAGGTGCTTCCCTCCCTTTTTTTCGGCTTACGTCTTCGATACTAAGGAGTGTTCCTTTGACAGCCTCTAATGCCTCCTTTGCCTTCTCTTCAGTGTCATAGCCCTTGTTCTGCGCCGAGAACAGCACGTTGCGGTATTCTGTTTTCAGTTCCCAATATGTGCGTGGCACAAAATTGTCTATTTCATGCTGCCTGCTCACAATCAGGGCAAGTGTCGGTGTTTGAACACGGCCTATTGAGAGAATCTGCCTGTCGGTGCCGTACTTGAGCGAATATAGCCGAGTAGCATTGATGCCCAATATCCAGTCGCCGATGGCACGGCACAATCCAGCAGTGTATAGAGAGTCGAGATCTGCAGACGGTCGCAAGTTCTTGAATCCCTCTCGTATTGCCTCATCGGTGAGCGAGCTTATCCACAGCCGCGAAACCGGCTTGCTGCATTTCGCCTTCTGCATAACCCACCGCTGTATCAGCTCACCCTCCTGTCCGGCATCGCCGCAGTTTATAACCTCGTCACACTCCTGTATCAGCTTTTCGATGACGGCGAACTGCCGTTTGATGCTTTCCTGGTCAATCAGCTTTATGCCGAAACGGTCAGGTATCATGGGCAGTCGCGACAATGCCCACGGCTTCCAGTCTGGTCGGTAGTCGTGTGGCTCCTTGAGAGTACAGAGGTGTCCGAAAGTCCAAGTCACACAGTATTCCGGACCTTCAAAATACCCGTCACGCCGTGAGTTTGCGCCCAGGATATGCGCGATGTCCTTGCCAACGCTTGGTTTCTCAGTTATGCAGAGTTTCAAAGGCTTATGCTGTTTAGTCCTGTTCGAGTTTTTTAGCCTCGTTCCAAAGCTCGTCCATTTCGGCGAGTGTCATGTCACGCAGCGGCTTGCCAATATCGTGCGAGCGTTTTTCAATATGGTTGAAGCGTCTGATGAACTTGCGGTTAGTTGCCTCCAGTGCATTCTCCGGATTGACGTGGTACAGACGAGCTGCATTGACGACAGCAAACATCAGGTCGCCGAACTCTTGCTCAATTCCGGAAGCGTTTCCGCCTTCTATTTCTTGCTCAACTTCAGCAGCCTCTTCCTTCACCTTGTCCCAAACCTGCTCAGGCTTTTCCCAGTCGAAACCGACATTTGCGGCTTTCTCCTGTATTCTGTTGGCTTTGATAAGTGCGGGCAATGCGGACGGCACTCCAGCGAGTACTGTCTTGTTGCCGCCTTTTTCCTTCAGCTTCAGCTCCTCCCAGTTTTTTGTCACTTGTTCTGCATCATCGGCCTTGACATTGCCAAACACGTGCGGATGGCGGAATATAAGTTTGTCAGTCAATGAATTGCAGACATCCGCGATGTCGAAATCCTGCTTTTCAGAGGCAATTTTGGAATAGAATACCACATGGAGCAGCACGTCTCCAAGCTCCTTGCGTATATTCATAGAGTCGTCAGACAACAACGCATCGGCCAGTTCATACACCTCTTCGACTGTGTTGGGGCGCAAGGATTCATTTGTTTGTTTTGCGTCCCACGGACATTTCACGCGCAATATATCGAGGATGTCGAGCAGTCTGCCGAAAGCCTCCAGTTTTTCATCTCTTGTATGCATTTTGACTTAAGCATTATCCCACTCCCGCCTCTTGCGATTTCGGACAGGAGACATGGCATGGAGCAATTTCCACGCAAAGATAGTCACAATTTCTGAGATAATTTGTATCTTTGTAAGTTGAAAATGGATTATGAATAGTAAAATCTTTGACACACAGGACTTGAGGTCTTTTAAGCGACTGATAGACAGTGCGCAAGAGATAGTGTTGACATGCCATGTCCGTCCCGACGGTGATGCTATAGGGTCAACGCTTGGCCTGTGTATGCTGCTCAATGCGACGGGGCATCATGCCGTTGTCGTGACACCCGACCTGGCTCCAAAGTCCCTTTCCTTTGTCCCCGGGATGAAGGATGTCGTTGCCGCAACCAAATATCCGGACTATGCCCGGGAGAAAGTTGCCAATGCCGACCTTATAATCTGCTGTGACTTCAACAAGCCAGACAGGCAGGATGCTTTTGCCCCGATAATTCAGGAGGCTGCCTGCAAGAAGGTCATGATAGACCACCATCAGGACCCCGGTGACTTTGCCGACATTACATTCTCATTCCCGAAAATGTCTTCGACCTGCGAAGTTGTTTTCCGTCTGATTGCAGCCCTTGGGCTGTACAGCACATTGGACAAAGATGCAGCCACGGCCCTTTGCACAGGACTCATAACCGACACGCGCAACTTTTCAGTCAACTGTGACAATCCAGAAACATACGAAATTCTGATGCGCCTGCTGGAAAAGGGTGTTGACAAACAGCGTATAGTCAAAGAGGCTCTGGAAACACGCAGTTATGACAGCCTAAGGATACGCTCGTATGCACTTTATGAGAAACTCGAAGTATTTCCGCAGCACCATGCCGCTGTCATAACCCTCAATTTGGAGGAACAGAAACGATTCGGGTACGAGCGCGGTGACACCGAGGGACTGGTAAATATCCCCCTGGAGATACAAGGGGTGGTATATTCGTTTTTTTTGCGCGAAGAATCCAATATGGTGAAGGTGTCAGCCCGCAGTGTCAACGGCTTCCCTGTCAGTGAAATCTGTTCGCGTTATTTCGGCGGAGGCGGGCATATCATGGCGGCAGGAGGAGAGTACCGCGACGGCGACGCGGAAACACGACTGGAACGCTGCCGCGAAACGCTCATAAAGGCTATGCCTGAATTTGACGCTGAAGTGAGAAAAACGAACCCGGACAAGATAGTCATGCCTACACGCAACAAACAATAGGTAATACGATAATATGAAGATAACCAAATATATACTGACCATAGCCGCAGCATTGTCGCTGTCGATGACATTCGCATCGTGTGAAGAGGGCAAGAGTTATTCCGACCTGCTCCGTGAGGAGGAAAAGGCGACCAACTGGTATATGGCCAACCAAAAAATCGAGTTGGAACTTCCAGAAGACAACAATTTCATTACCGGCACAGATGCTCCGTTCTACAAGCTCGATGAAGACGGTTACATCTATATGCAGGTAGTAAACGCCGGCGACCCAGACATGAAGGCAGAAAAAGGAGATGCCGTGTACTTCCGCTTTGTGCGCCAAAACCTGAAATATATGTATCAGGGAATTGACGCGCCCAAGGAGGGCAACGGAGACGACATGGATTCTTCGCTCGGAGCTACGAAATTCATATATGACGAACCCACATACGTCGGTTCAATGACATACGGCACGGGCATACAGATGCCGCTCAAGTACTTGGGCTACAATTCTGAGATCAACCTCGTTATGCGTTCGTATTACGGATTTCAGACAGACCAAAGCCAGTGTCTGCCCTATATATACAATGTAAAATATTTCCGTGCTGAATACTGATGCGCGGCTAAACTGAAACTGAAGATAAATGGCACTCATAAAATCAATCTCCGGCATACGCGGCACGATAGGCGGCCCGGCTGGAGACGGTCTTGGAGCAAATGATATAGTAAAATTTGCAGCGGCATACGCTACATTCATCAAACGGCGCAATGGCGGACACTGCGGACGCATTGTCGTGGGACGCGATGCGCGAGTGACGGGCGACATGATGCGGCATCTTGTATGCGGCACACTTGCAGCCATAGGTTTTGACGTAGTTGACCTCGGTCTTGCCACTACGCCAACCACTGAACTTGCCGTCACCTCACATCGTGCAGACGGCGGCATCATCATCACCGCAAGCCACAACCCGGCGCAGTGGAACGCCCTCAAGCTGCTCGATGCAGCCGGAGAGTTCCTCGACGACGCAGCCGGCAAGGAGGTCATACGCATCGCCGAGCAGGAAGAACTGGAGTACGCAACATACGACCGTGTAGGCAAGGTATACGCAGACCACACGTCCCTGCTTCGACATATCGACATGGTGAAGGCATTGCCACTCGTGGACGTAACAGCCATCTCTGCCGCCGGGTTCAAAGTCGCTGTCGATGCAGTAAACTCTGTTGGCGGCATTGCCATTCCGCAACTGCTCCGCGAGCTTGGCGTAAAGGACATCATCGAGCTGAACTGCGAGCCTAACGGAAAATTTGCACACAACCCCGAACCGATACCCGAGAACCTTACGCAAATCTCCGAGGTCATGCGCACAAGTGGCGCAGATGTCGGCTTTGTCGTAGACCCTGACGTAGACCGTCTGGCTATAGTCATGGACGGCGGCGAAATGTTTGTTGAGGAATACACGCTCGTGGCTGTAGCAGACTATGTACTCTCGCATACCAAGGGGTCTACAGTATCCAACCTCAGCAGTTCGCGTGCATTGCGCGACGTGACTGAAAGGCACGGATGCACATACAACGCTGCAGCCGTGGGCGAGGTCAATGTAGTTGCCAAGATGAAGGCGACAAACGCCGTCATCGGCGGAGAGGGCAATGGAGGTGTAATCTATCCCGAACTGCATTACGGACGCGATGCCCTTGTGGGCGTGGCCTTGTTCCTCTCGTTGCTCGCCAAGAGCGGCAAGAAGGTGAGCGAGCTGAAACGCACATATCCCGCATACGAGATATCAAAGAACAAGATACAGCTTCAACCCGGAACCGACGTTGACGGATTGCTTGCCAGGGTCAAGGAGCATTATTCGGACTGTCGCATAACAGACATCGACGGAGTGAAGATTGACTTCGACGACAGTTGGGTACACCTGCGCAAGTCCAACACAGAACCGATTATCCGCATCTATTCCGAAGCCCATACCGTGGCAGAGGCTGAACGTCTCGCCGAGGACATGAAAGCGACAGTCGCCAGGCTCGGCTTCTGACAGCAATACAGGTGCATAACATATACCGAATATCGATATGTTGAAGAAATTTTTCCAGCAACTCCTTTCCTCGTTCATGGGGGCATGGCTGGCTATGGTGCTTTTCGGTGCTGTCGCCGTTATTGTAATTATCAGCCTGGTGGCATCTCAAGGCAAGGAACAGACAGAACGAATTACAGGCAACAGCATAATGTGCCTAAACCTGAAAGGCACAATCGACGAGACCGAGGGTTCTGCCGAGTTCAGTTACCCCGCATTGCTGTCCGGCAATATCGAACGTCCGCAGTCATTGAGGACGCTCGTCAAAGGATTAAAGGAAGGCGCAAACAACCGCGACATCAAAGCTCTGTACATAAAATGTGACGGAGCGAGCGCAGCACCCGCGACACTCCACGCATTGCGCGACGCTGTACTCGATTTCAAGAAAAGCGGGAAAAAGGTCATCGCATACGCTGATTCTTATTCGCAAGGAGACTATTATGTAGCATCGGCAGCAGACTCTGTGATGCTGAACAGGAACGGAAGCGTAGCACTGCACGGCATATCAGGCACAACGCTTTATTACAAGGATCTGCTCGACAAAATAGGCGTGACATTTCAGGTCTTCAAGGTCGGGACATACAAATCTGCTGTTGAACCGGTGTTGCTCAACGAGATGAGCGTACCGGCAAGGGCGCAGCTCGACACACTCTACCGCGAAATGTGGAATTTCATGGGCGATGAAATAGCCGGAAGCCGCAAAATGAAATTGGCAGACATTGACAGCCTCGTCAACAGTGTCATCATGCTGCGCGACGCTGACGCTGCATTGTCCGCGAAGCTTGTAGACCGCCTCATCAACAAACGCAATGTCGATGACATACTTGCACGCGCAGCCGGTGTTGACGCAGACGACCTAAACATCGTGAGCGCAGCGGCTGTGGCGAACAGCGCGGTGGACATTGCCAGAGGCTCTGACAATCAGGTTGCTGTCTTGTATGCCTGCGGCGAAATAGCAGAGGGCAGCAAGGACGGCATCGACTGCGAAAAACTTGTCCCCATAATAACCGATTTGGCTGACGACGATGACGTTAAAGCGTTGGTACTCCGCGTAAATTCGCCCGGCGGCTCCGTATTCGGAAGTGCCGAAATAGGAGAAGCCCTCGACTATTTCAAGAGCAAGAAAAAGCCGGTAATCGTGTCTATGGGCGACTACGCTGCCTCGGGCGGCTACTGGATTTCGTGCTGTGCCGACAAGATTTACGCTGACCCGCTGACCATAACCGGGTCAATCGGAATATTCGGCATGATACCGCAGTTTACGGGACTTGCCCGCAATCTCGGCATCTCGCCGCAGACAGTAAACACTCATGCAGACGGTTCTTACCCCAATGTATTCAACCCGATGACCGAAGCCCAATGCCAGGTCATGCAAGCCTCAATCGAGGATTTGTACGGCAAATTTATCATCCGTGTGGCAACCGGACGCAAAATGAAAGCCGAAGATGTTGAGAAAATCGCTGAGGGACGCGTATGGAACGCTATAATGGCTAAAAAACTCGGGCTGGTAGACGAACTCGGCTCGCTCGATACAGCTATAGCAGAAGCCGCCAAACGTGCTGGCGTTCCCGACCGATACAATGTTAGCGTATACCCTGAGGCTGAAAGCTCGCTGCTCGACATGATTTCGGAACTTCAGAACGACAGAAGCATGAACGCGCTCGCAAAGGCGCTTGGCCAGCAGTATGACATTCGTCTGATATACAGCGTGCAGCGGCTGCTCAACCGCAGTCACGCCCAGGCTCTCATGCCGGTAATCATATTCGACTATCAATAATGAAGTAACACTCCATTCCACTCAATAATCTCTTTCTCACCCGATGACTCGCGCCGACTACATAGACAAGCTGCTGACAGGATTGCTCACCCCTGCATCCTGGCTGTACGGATTTGCCGTATATATGCGTAACAAGCTTTTTGACAAGCACCTGATACGTCAAGTGGAATTTGACATACCGGTAATCTGTGTAGGCAACCTCACTATAGGCGGCACGGGCAAAACTCCGCACGTGGAGTATCTGCTCAACAACCTTGCATCACGCTACAACATCGGGGTCATCAGCCGTGGCTACCGGCGCAAGACAAAGGGGTATGTGCTCGCCAATGCCAAAAGCACACCTGACACCATAGGTGACGAACCCTGCCTGTTCTACCAGAAGTTCAGCCGAATAGTCAAGGTGGCAGTATGCGAGAACCGAGTGGAGGGGGTGAAACGGCTGTTGCAGGATTTTCCGGACATTAACTTGGTGATACTCGACGATGCCTACCAGCACCGCTACATCAAGCCTAAAGTCTCGATACTCCTGACAGACTTCTATCACCCTATTGCCAACGACCACCTGTTGCCGCTCGGCAAGTTGCGTGAGGGGATACGTGGTGTCAACCGCGCCGATTTCGTAGTAGTCACCAAATGCTCCGAGGAGATGAAGCCTATAGATTATCGGCTTTTGGTCAAAGGCATGGACTTGATGTCATACCAGACCCCGTATTTCTCGCGATATGCATACCGTGAAATCAAGCCTGTATTCCCGGATGACGCACCCTACCGTGCATCACTTGAAGAGCTTAGGGAAGATGATGCGGTGCTGCTTATAACCGGCATTGCCAACCCACGGCAGTTCGTCCGCCATTTCAAAGGCTATCCTTTTCTCAAACGAGTAGCACACTATCCAGACCACCATGATTTCTCTCGAAAGGATGTGGAGGAAATCGCCAGGCGTTTCGAGCAACTCGCTGGTACACGGAAAATTATTGTCACAACGGAAAAGGATGCAATGCGCCTGTTGAGCAACCCATACTATCCGCAGCACCTGAAGCCGCTGACATTTATGCTGCCCATTGAGGTACGTATGCTGCCAGGACCTTCCGGAGATGACCTCGTCGGAGCGGTGGAAAAAGCTATCAACGAGAAGGAGAATCCTCTCAATGCAATATACGACGCTTAGACTCGCCGGCAAACAATCTGGCTGCCACACGGGTTATTACGACAGACAAACAGACGACTCTCTCCTCAAACATCATACACAAACCATAAAAGACTGCAAATATGGAAAAAACGATGCTCCAACTGATAAAGGAAACCGAGGAGTTCATACGCAAGGAAGTATCCCAACTGCCCAAAATCGGCATCATCCTCGGCACAGGTCTCGGCGACCTGGTCAACCATATAGAGATAATCAAGGAACTGGAATACAAAAACATCCCCAACTTCCCGGTATCAACAGTTGAAGGCCATTCGGGCAAGCTGATATTCGGCAACCTCGGCGGCAAATACGTCATGGCAATGCAGGGTCGTTTCCACTACTACGAGGGATATGACATGAAGCAGGTGACATTCCCTGTGCGTGTCATGAAGGCTCTCGGCGTGGAGACTCTGTTTGTCAGCAACGCGGCAGGCGGCATGAACAAGGAGTTCCGAGTAGGCGACGTGATGATTATCGCCGACCATATCAACCTGTTCCCCGAAAATCCTTTGCGCGGCAAGAACTACGAGGAACTCGGCCCACGCTTCCCGGCAATGACAGAGGCGTATTCACACGAGCTGATAGCAATGGCAGACAAGATTGCTGGCGAAGACAATATCCGTCTGATGCACGGCGTCTACGTGGGCACTCCCGGCCCGACTTTCGAGACGCCCGCAGAGTATGAGTATTTCCGCGTTATAGGCGGCGACGCTGTGGGCATGTCTACCGTCCCCGAGGTTATAGTAGCCAACCATGCCGGAATGCGTGTGTTCGGGGTATCTGTGATAACTGACCTCGGCGGCAAGGATGTGACTGAAGTTCCCACACACGAGGAGGTACAGAAAGCGGCTATCAAGGCGCAGCCTGTGATGACGCATATCATCAAGCGCATGCTTGAACGAATCTGACAAGAAACCCTACATTAACAGACAATACCGGACAGGCTGGTTCTCCCTGGCCTGTCCGTATAAAATACGCGCAATGAGCAATAGCGAAACTGAAATAAGCAAGCTCGGCGAATTCGGGCTGATACGCCACCTTACGGACGGCATTGAGCCGGTCAACGAGTCCACTGTTCTCGGAGTCGGCGACGACGCTGCAATCATGGATTATGGCGACCGCGAAGTGCTTGTGACCACAGACCTGCTCCTCGAAGGAATTCATTTTGACCTTCGGTATGTCCCGCTGAAGCACCTCGGCTACAAGGCTGCAGTCGTCAATTTCAGCGACATTTACGCCATGTTCGGAACGCCTCGGCAGATAACAGTAAGCCTCGGCATCTCCAGCCGCTTCACCACGGAGCATATCGAGGAGCTGTATTCGGGCATACGCCTCGCCTGTGAGCATTACGGCGTTGACTTGGTAGGCGGGGACACTTCAGCATCAGTGACAGGCCTTATCATCAGCATCACCTGCCTCGGCGATGTCGAGAAGGGGAAGGCTGTCAAGCGCAGCGGAGCCAAGGAGAATGACCTGCTGTGCGTGAGCGGCGACCTCGGTGCTGCATACATGGGACTGCGGCTGCTTGAGCGCGAGAACAGCGTGGCAGCAGAGATCAAGGACAAAGACTTCACCCCGGATTTCGCCGGCAAGGAATACATCATCGAGCGGCAGCTCAAGCCAGAGGCTCGCCGTGACATTGTCGCCAAGCTAAAAGAAAAGGGTATAACCCCGACATCCATGATGGATGTAAGCGACGGACTATCGTCAGAACTGCTGCACATCTGCACAGACTCGCACGTCGGCTGCCGCGTCTATGAAGACAAAATCCCCATTGACTACCAGACCGCGTCCATGGCAGAGGAGATGCACATCAGCCCCGTGACTGCCGCGATGAACGGCGGCGAGGATTATGAGCTGCTCTTCACTGTGCCGCTGACAGACTTGCGCAAGGTGGAGTTCATAAACGGAGTGCGAATGATAGGCTACATCACCCGCGAGGAACTCGGCTGTGCGGTCATAACACCAAACGGCAGCGAGATGCCCGTCAAGGCTCAAGGGTGGAATGCTTTTGGCCAGTGACGATAACACTCAGCACAGTATTTTCCGCTTATTTTTGCTCGTCTAATACACTTTGGCAGACGTTTGGCACATTTGATAAGCAGCCCGATTACAGCATTTCGCTTTAACATTATATAATACGCCATAATTAGCCCGATATTGATATTCGTGCTATTTTTGCGGCATACAAAACATACAGTCCAACTGAAATGAACGAAACGGTAAACATAAGAGAACTGAACGAGATAATAGCATCGAAATCAGATTTTGTCAGCCTCGTGAAAAACGGCATGGATCAGCGCATCGTAGGGCAGAAGCACCTCGTTGACTCGCTGCTCATCGCCCTGATGTGCAACGGACACATCCTGCTTGAGGGTGTCCCGGGACTGGCAAAGACACTCGCGATAAAGACCCTCTCCGAGCTGATAGAGGCAAAGTACAACCGTATACAGTTCACGCCCGACCTGCTGCCTGCAGATGTCATCGGCACAATGATATACAGCGTCAAGAAGGAGCAGTTTGAGGTCAAACGAGGTCCGATATTCGCCAATTTCGTCCTCGCTGATGAAATCAACCGCGCCCCGGCCAAGGTGCAGAGCGCACTGCTCGAGGCCATGCAGGAGCGTCAGGTGACAATAGGCGACAGCACATTCCGCCTCAACTCGCCCTTCCTCGTCATGGCTACGCAGAACCCGATTGAACAGGAGGGCACTTATCCGCTCCCGGAGGCACAGACAGACCGCTTCCTCCTCAAAGTCGTCATCGGCTATCCCAACAAGGAGGAGGAGAAAATGATAATCCGCCAGAACATCAAGGGCGAGCTGCCGCCGATAACGCCGGTCATCAAGCCCGAGGAGATAATGGATTTGCAGAAGGTGGCAGGGCAGATATACCTCGACGAAAAAATCGAGAACTATATTGTTGACCTGGTGTTCGCCACCCGCGAGCCAGCAAAATACGGACTGAACGACCTGCAGACACTCATATCATTCGGGGCATCTCCCCGTGCCTCCATATCACTGGCCAAGGCTGCACGTGCATACGCATTCCTGCGCGGCAGAGGATATGTCATCCCCGAGGATGTCCGCAGCGTATGCTATGACGTTATGCGTCACCGCATCGGTCTGACATACGAGGCCGAGGCCAACAACATCGGTGCTGACGAGGTCATCACCAACATCATCGACAAGGTCGTAGTGCCTTGACGCTTCACCTCTCTGACAGCGGCAGGAGGCTCTCCCGCCTGTCCGCAATAACATTATCACGGAGAAGACTCTGATATGGATGCTAATGAACTGCTAAGGAAAATCAGGCGTATCGAGATCAAGTCGCGGGGGTTGAGCCAGAACATATTCGCTGGCGAATACCACACGGCGTTCAAGGGACGCGGTGTCATATTCTCTGAAGTGCGCGAATACCAGTACGGCGACGACATCCGGGACATTGACTGGAACGTTACTGCTCGACACAACCGCCCGTATGTGAAAAGCTACGAGGAGGAGCGCGAGTTGACGGTCATGCTCCTGATAGACGTGAGTGCGAGCCGCAATTTCGGTGCTGTGGGTGACACGAAAAAGGAGATCATGACCGAGATTGCCGCAACCCTTGCGTTCTCCTCTATACAGAACAATGACAAGGTCGGCGTGATATTCTTCAGCGACAAGGTGGAGAAGTTCATTCCTCCCAAGAAAGGGCGCAAGCACATACTGCTCATAATACGCGAAATCCTCGAGTTCCAGCCCGAAAATACCGGGACTGACCTCGATGTGGCGTTCCAGTTCTTGAACCGTGTTATCAAGAAACGCTGCACGGCGTTTGTCCTGAGTGACTTCATCGACAGCCACGACTATTCGTCAAGCCTCTCTATTTCCAACATGAAACACGATGTCGCGGCTATACAGGTTTACGACAAGCGAGACGCGAAGCTGCCTGATATAGGGCTGATACGTGTCAAGGACATCGAGAGTGGACAGGACATGTGGCTCGACACCTCGTCGAAGCGTGTGAGAACAATGTACGAGAAAGAATGGTACAGCCGTCAGCAGCACCTGTCAAACATTGTCGCCAAAAGCGGCGTAGACCTCGCAAGCATCGCCACCGACGAAGATTTCGTGCGTGCGCTGCTTGCCCTGTTCAGGAAGAGGTCAACTCATTAATTACTACGGAATGAAGCACAGGATTATTTACATATTCGTCCTAACACTGCTGACGGCAGCCTTTCCGGCACACCTGTCAGCTGCACCTGCCCAGGTCAAGGCTAAGCTCGACTCGGTGCAGATACTCATGGGCCGCATGACCAACCTGCGTCTGCAAGTGGTTCAGGACAAAGGGACACGAGGCGAGTTCGAGATATTCAAGTCAGCACCAGCCGATGGCATTGTCGGCTTGTGCGGGGACAGTGTTGAGTTGCGCACTGCCGTGCGTCGCGACACTGTAGACTTGGGGTCAGGGCGCATTCAAGTCAATTATAACGTGCCGGTACAGGCATTTGACTCCGGCTTTTACCACTTGCCGCAGCTGAGGTATGTGGCAGGGCGTGACACTGCATTTTCCAATACTGTGTCGCTGAAGGTCATACCTGTGGCAGTTGCTGCAGATGCGGCCATATCCGGTTATGCCGATGTGGCAGACCCTGCCGAGGCCAGCTGGCTCGACAGGTTGCCTGATTTCATCTACAACTATTGGTGGGTTATTCTGCTGGCTCTTGTCGTTGTCGGCGTATGCATATACCTGATAATACGTCTGCGTAAGACAGGTTCTCTGCTCGCACCCAAGCCCGAACCGTCACCATACATTGTCGCTATTGAGAGCCTGCGTAGGCTTAAGTCGCGCAAGCTATGGGAGCAGGGACTCGACCGCGAGTATTTCACCGAGCTGACAGAAATCCTCCGCATCTACCTCGACAAGCGTTTCCATATCAACGCAATGGAAATGACCTCAAGCCAGATAATCGACATACTCTCGGCAGACGCGAGGATAAAGGACAAAAAAGAGTATGTGCAGCAGGTGCTTGACATGGCAGACTTTGTGAAGTTTGCTGCCGTACGTCCCCTCCCGACAGACAGCGTTGCCTCGTTTGACAACGTGGAGCGGTTTATCGAGGAGACCAAGCCGACACCTGAAGAGGAAGCAGAGGCAAAGAAAAAGGAAGATGACGGGTTTGAGATAGCAGCTGACGACAAACCCCACAAAAAGGCTAAGTCTGCCAAGGCAAAAAGCAAGAAAGGAGGCCGGAAATGATGCTCAAGACCCCGGGGCTGCTGTGGCTCTTCCTGGTGTATGTGCCGCTCATAGTGTGGTACGTTATGAAGCACCGCGAGGCCAATGCCTCACTATCCGTGTCATCGCTGCGTGCATTCGGCAAGATGCGTCCCTCATGGAAAGTCATGGCAATGCACTTCGAGTTTGCGTTCCGCCTTTTGGCAATAGGGGCAGTCATCATTGCGCTGTGCCGTCCGCAGACGGTAGATGATTTCAAGAACGCACGCATCAACGGCACCGACATCGCCCTTGCCCTCGACATATCCGGCAGTATGAGTACAAAGGATATGCAGCCCAACCGTCTTATGGCTGCCAAGGACGTGGCTGTCAATTTCATAAACAGCCGCGAAAATGACAACATGGCTCTTGTGGTCTTTGCCGGCGAAAGCCTGTCGCTGATGCCTCTTACCAACGACCGCGCCGCGCTGGTTAACGCCGTGAAGAGCATAGACATGGGCGCATTGAACGACGGCACGGCAATAGGTGACGGCATTGCAAGTGCCGTAAACCGCCTCTTGTCGGGGCAAGCCAAGTCCAAAAGCATAATACTGCTCACCGACGGCACCAATAATGCCGGGGACGTTGCTCCGTCAACCGCCGCGCAAATCGCCAAGCAGAACGGCATCAAGATATACACTATAGGTGTCGGCACAGATGTTTCCTATTCTATTCCTGACCCCTTCGGGTATTCTTCCACTACAATAGACACGAAAATCGACGAGCAGTCGCTCAAGGATATTGCTGGCATAACAGGAGGCAAGTTCTTCCGAGCCACCGACAAGCGTATGCTGGAAAACGTGTTCAAGGAGATTGACAAACTCGAGAAATCGTCACTCGACGTACAGCGGTACACGCAGACCGACGAGAATTTCATGCCATGGGTATTGCTGGCTTTGATATTGTTCTCGCTCGAGCTGATGCTGCGTTACATCGTCTTGCGCCGAATACCATAACCCGAACATTCTTGTTTCAAGTATGATAAGTTTTGCATATCCATATTTTCTTCTGCTGCTTCTGCTGGTGCCGGCGTTTGCGCTCGTGTACCTGTGGAACCGCATACGGAGGAAGAAGGGGCTGCGCACATTCGGCAAAATAGGGGTGTTGCAACCCCTCATGCCGTGGGTGTCGCCATACAAAGGCCCGGTCAAAATATCAATCGAACTGGCGGCCCTCGCGTTCCTGATTATTGCGCTTGCACGGCCGTGGGGCGGAGTCAAGGACGAGAAGACTGTCAAAGAGGGTATTGAGGTAGTAATCGCCGTTGATGCCAGCAACTCCATGCTCGCCTCTGCTACCGACAAGCCAGACGGACCGGAGCGTATGCGTTCCACCAAGATGATGCTCGAGAAGCTGGTCAACAATTTCCACAACGACCGTGTCGGGCTTATATTCTATGCCGCACATGCCTATACGCTGATACCAGTCACCAACGATTACGTGTCGGCCCGTATGTTCCTCAACTCCATAGACCCCTCGTCAATATCGGAACAAGGCACTAACATAGCCGAGGCCATCGACCTTGCCACACAGTCATTCGGTCCTGACAAGAATGTAGGCAAGGCTATTGTACTGATAACCGATGCCGAAGACCTCGAGGACAAGAACAGTGTAATAGACGCGGCAAAAAACGCGGCGAAGAACGGCATCCAAATCGATGTAGTCGGCGTAGGCACAGGCACGGCAGTGCCTATTCCGTATAACGGGAGCTACCTTATAGACCCTGAAACCGGACAGCCGGCCATGACGGCGATCAACGAACAACTTGCGGCAGAGATCGCGTCAGCCGGCAAGGGCGTTTATGTCAACGCTGCCAACGGCGACGCTCTAAGCGAGTTAACTCACCAGCTCGCAGGAGTGAAAAAATCTACGTTGAAATCGAGCGTCTATGCCATACATGACGAGTTGTTCCCGTTCTTCCTGTGGATAGCGGCAGTCTTGCTTGTCATCGACATATTCGTATTGGACCGCAAGATTGGCTGGCTCGACAAGATAACTTTTTTCAAGAAGGAGGAAAAAGCATGAATCGGTTATTTATTTTACTGCTGCTGACACTTACTGCAGCAATGCCTGTATATTCCAAAGGTCAGACCACCCGCACCGAGCGCAAGTGCATCTTGCAGGGCAACGACCTCTACCGACAGCAGAAATACGGCGAGGCTATCAAGTCGTATGAGGCTGCCCTCAAGGACAATCCCGCGAGTGCTGAGGCTTCATACAATATAGGCCTGGCATATCTGCAACTCGCTGCGGGGAAAAACGTTGACGAAAAGAACCGAGAAAAGTACATGAACGAGGGCATTGAGCGTATGGACGCTGCCACCAAGCACTCTGCTACCAAGCCCGCCCTTGCCTCGCGTGCCAATTACAATCTCGGCAATATCGCCTTCAACAAGGAGGAATATGAGCAGGCCTTGCAGCTGTACAAGCAGGCGTTGCGCCTCAACCCTAACGACGAGGATGCCCGCCGCAACCTGCGCATCACCCAACTCAAGATGCAGCAGAACCAGCAGAACAAAAACGACGACAAGAACAAGGATCAGAATAAAGACAAAGATAAGGACAAGGACAAGGACAAAGATAAAAACAAGAATCAGAACCAAGACCAAAATAAGAATCAAAACCAGGACAAGAACGACAACAAGGACAAGCAGCAGCAAAACCAGGAGCGCATGAACCCTGACGCTGCCAAGCAGATACTACAGGCTGTCGAAAACAAGGAGAACATGACCCGCAACCGCATGATCAATGCAGGCAAAAACGGCAAGCAGAACGCGGCTCGCGGACGTCGCAATGGCAAGAACTGGTAATCAACCCAAAGAAGCAGCAGGTTATGTCAGATATGAAACAATTATTCAAGTTGGCACTGTCGTTGGCGATGACAGTGATTCTGTCTTGCAGTGTTGCATACGCCGACAATGAAGATATTTACCTCGAAGCCAAAGCCTCTGTATCGAAGACTACAGTCTATGATGGCGAAGTGTTTGAATATGCCATAACCCTGTATACGGACAACCCCAACATTGGCAATGTGCGGTATCTCGACCGCCCGCGCACCGACAATTTGCAGAAGGTTGCAGACTTGCCGGCATACAACAATGTACGACGCACTAAGCGCGACGGCATATACGCTGTAGACATAGCCTCATCTGCGTATGCCTCTGAAACTAAGGGCAACTGTACCCTCTATGGAGGCGTGATTGAGGTGACATTCCTCGTTTCCACTACTGTCTACGACCCGTTTTGGGGCTATATGCAGCACAACCGCTCAGTGACACGCAATGTCCGGCTGAAAGATGTGAAAGTCAAAGCAAAGTCTCTGCCGAAGCCTGATGCTGACTTTTCAGGAGCAGTAGGGGAGTTCAGCATCGACATCGATGCTCGCTCCATTGAGATGGACCGGGGCGACCAGATAGTCGTGTCATACGTCATAACCGGCTCGGGCCGGCTCGGCGACGACACAGCGATGCCCGACTTCAAGTCGCTTTTCTCCTCGCCTCTGCGCCTGATGAGCGTGACACCGTCGTTCAGCTCCTACAGCATAAACGGCGAATTCACCTCGCGAGCAGTCTACGAGTGCCAGTTCTCAGCAACAGAATACGGCGAATACGTCATACCGCCGCTGAAGTTCACATACTTCGACCCTGCGGCAGGGAGATATAAGACCATATCCTCCCAAGAGTGCAACGTAAGCGTCACAGCCCCGAAGCGGAAATCACCATCTCATGGACAGTACGTCTACGAGCCAACCCCAATTAATCCGACCATCTAATCATGACATCACTCAAGAGACAATCCATATTGATCATCCTGCTGCTGTGTACATTCATGGCAGGATATGCCGCTTCACTGCGCATTTCAGTCAGAACCTCGAGGGGCGACAAGATTTGCGTAGGAGACAGGTTTACTGTAATCGTGACTGCAGAGAATGTCAACGGCTCTGTGCCGCATCTCAACGTCGGCGGCGCGACCAATGACAGTTTCGTTGAATCACATCAGGTCGAAAACATAAACGGCAATGTCCGTTCTGTGACTACTTACCGGATGATGTGCCGTGCCACCACCCAAGGCACATACACTATCGGCCCGATAACCGTAGGCGGTGTCAGGAGCAACATATTCAAATATACCATACACCCGGGTAATGGACAGTCCACATCCTCAAATGCAGGGCAGAGCAACGCCGCACAGGGCAGCAGCTCGACAAAGCCGACGTACATTGGCAAGGGAAACGGCAACATTTGCCTCTCCGCCTCCATAATGAATATCAAATTCATCTGCCTGAATAAACCTTTCAAAATTCGGGGTCGACAGCCGAAGCATAATTTCCCCCATCGTAACTACTTTTGACATGAGCGGATTTCCTCCTTCTTCCGTACGGCCTGACGGCATAATTCCGTAATCCGGTCAAACGCGCCTGCCTGAATCAGATCCTTCTTCACCATCCAGCTT
>URTA01000004.1 GCA_900550645.1 uncultured Porphyromonadaceae bacterium | reverse complement strand
GTCTCGTTTACATACTGTGTCATGGCCTCCTTTCCGCCCGGGAACTGCGCGGCAGTGTCGGCGGCCATGGCCGCAAAGGCGAGCGCAAGCACCGCCACTATTGACATTATAAATCTCTTCATCTGTATAATCGTTTAGTCGGTTAATGCTGAATCGTGTTTCTGCGAGAGGGTGCGCAGCAGCCCCGTGCACGCATCTTCGAGCAGGTCAAGCACCAGCTCGAATCCCTCCGCACCCTCGTAGTACGGGTCGGGGACATGGTCATAGCGCGTGGCGAGAGTACAGTAGTCCATCATGCGCACCACCTTGGCTTCGGCCTCGGGCGTTGGGGCAAACGCACGCAGCCTGCCGTAGTTGCTGTCGTCCATGGCTACGATGAGGTCGAAGCTGTCGAAATCGGAGCTGCGCACCGGCCGCGCACGGTGGTCGAGAGTGTAGCCGCGCCGTGTGGCGTGGACGCGCATACGCTTGTCGGGCAGGTCGCCGGCATGGCCGCTGTACAGCCCCGCCGAGTCCAGCTCATACCGGCCGGACACGCCGGCCGCGTCCACCGCCGACTGCATTATGGCCTGCGCCGCCGGCGAGCGGCAGATGTTGCCCAGGCACACAAACAGTATCCTCGTCTTGTCACATTCCATATTTGCCATGTTTCGTTCAGTTTGCAGTCCTCTGCGTGATGCCGCAGCGACGGCACTGCTGCCGTCCGGCGACACCTACTTAGATGTACCTATAAACAAAAAGATTAATTGTCTCCCGACAATTAATCCTCTAACCTTAAATCTAATACCATGAAAAACACGTGCAAAGTTACTGCCATTTGCCAAGTCCACCAAATAAAATCCGAACTTTTTTCAAGAAATTTCCGACTTTCAATTTATTAACGACATTTGAAAAGCAAAACAGCCGCGTTTTTCCATCCGCCCACGCCTCGATATGACAATGTGACAGGAGGCGGAATCTGAGCATCGCACCCACAGCACAAAAAAATCAGGCCTGTCCCCCATGGACAAGCCTGACTTATTAATTCCAAATTCAAATCGATGAAGATTACTTCATACTCAAGTAATCATGAAAAGATTATGCGGTGACACGCTCGAGCCATTTCACCATGGCGAGCATCACGCCCATCGATATGAGGCAGACAGCAAGGAATACCGTCCATGCCACCCATATCGGGCAAGCGTTATAGATCAGCGGGCCAATCCACAGCAACAGGTTGCCGACAGCCGTAGCGCCGAGCCACAGACCCTGGCAGAGACCCTGAAGGTTCTTGGGAGCGACCTTGGAGACGAATGACAATCCGAGCGGCGAGATGAACAGCTCTGCCACTGTCAAGAAGAAATACAGCACGAAGAGCACCCACGGGCCGGTCTTCATAGCTGCCGCCTCGGCGGGGGGGAGAGCCTTGAACGCCTCTGCCGAGGGGTAGCCCTGCATCCATGAGAACACTGCGAGGAAGATGTATGCCAAGCCGGCAAGACCCATACCTATCGCGATTTTCTTAGGCGTAGAAATCTCCTTGCCGCTGCGGCGCAACGCGCCGAACACGAGCATGACTACCGGCGTGAGGATAATCACATAGAAGGGGTTCAGAGCCTGCCATATCTCGGGCTGTATCGAGTCTGTCTGTACGAAGTCACGGGCGAACAGCGACAGCGAAGTGCCGTTCTGGTGGAATGAGAACCAGAAGAAGATAGCGATAGCGAGCACTGCAAACAGAGCGTACATACGCTGCTTGATTTCGTTGGCCATAGCCTTCTTCTCCTCTGCTGTATATGTGACAGTCGCAGCCTGTTCCTTCTTTCCCGGGGAGGGAAGACCTTTCTTGGTGGCGAGGAAGATGCAGAGCGAAATCAGCATTGCTGCCACAGATGCTATGAACGAGTAGTGGATACCGGTGTTGAACACCTCAAGATACTCGCTGCAGAACGCGCTCATGTCAGTGAATGTCGCACCCATACCGTTGGCGATGTTGGTGATGCCCTCTGCGACAGAGGTGTCGCCGCCAAGGAACTTGTGGCAGAGGTCGGGGAGCTGCGCATTGTACGCGAGGTTATGCACGTCGAGCCACCACGAGCGGAGCACCGGGGCGATGAACGGAGCGGCAACACCGCCGACGTTGATGAACACGTAGAATATCTGGAAACCGGCGTCGCGCTGCGAGGCGTACTTGGGATTGTCGTAGAGCTGTCCGACGATAGCCTGGAGGTTGCCCTTGAACAGGCCGTTGCCGAATGCGATGAAGAACAGCGCGGCGCAGGTCAGCGACAGCAGCCAGGTCGTGTTCTCGGAAGTCGCGAGGATAGGTATCGAGAGAACCACATAGCCGAGGGTCATGATTACGAGACCCCAGATGATAGTCCCCTTATAGTTCTGAAGCTTGTCGGCGATCACACCTCCGACAAGGCTGAGGATGTAGATGCCGGCGTAAAAGAAAGAATACACCAAGGCACTTTTCTCCTCTGAAAGGCCGAACTTGGAGCACAGGAACAGCACCAGCACGGCGTTCATGATGTAGTAACCGAAACGCTCGCCCATGTTGCTGAGGGCGGCAGGAATCAGTCCTTTGGGTTGGTTTTTGAACATAAAGTGTCAGGTTATAGGTTAGTTAATATTGCAGTTTTTCAGGCAGTTCCGCTGTTGCGGTGCTGCAGCATGTCGAAAGCCGTGGCATAGTTGCGCATCTGTCGCACCATAGCCACAAGCCCGTTGGAGCGAGTAGGCGACAGATGCTCGCTCAGCCCTATGCGGTTGATGAAATACAGGTCGGCATCGAGTATCTCGCGGGGCTTGTGACCGCTGACCACACGCAGCAGCAGCGCGACGATACCCTTGACTATCAGCGCGTCGCTGTCGGCGCGGAAGACAATGTTGCCTTCGCTGTCCAGGTCTGCCGTTATCCACACGCGGCTCTGGCAGCCTTCGATGAGGTTCTGCGGCGTTTTCTCCTCTTCGGGCAGTGCCGGGAGTGACGTTCCGAGCTCGATGATGTACGCATAGCGGTCCATCCAATCCACTATATCCTCGAACTCTTCGATTATTTCATCCTGTATACTATTGATTGTCATCGCATTACAGATTTATCGCGGATATGCTCGCCCAAATGGGCAACATTCCAAAAAACAAAGTTAATATAAAATTCCGAATATCGAAACACCTGACCAGCCAACTTCACCTCATTTGAGTTCGTTCAGCTTTCGCCGAGCATCCAACGCCCACTCAACAACGCTGGGAAAACCAGACAACGACATTGCATGGCGTATCTCGTCGTCGGTCAGCTGCGTGCATGCAGCTACCACTTCAATAACACTGGAGCGCATCCTCACCAGCTTGCCGTGGTTCAGGTTGAAACGGGATATGGTAAAATCCGACCGTTGGCGGTCGCGCTCGTCCATATCAGCGCGAGCTGTAATTTCGCCGTTTGCGAGGTAGGTCATCATGCGCTCCGGGTATTCCTCGACCGGATTTATAAGCATATCATAATCAGAGACCTTGCTCGTATTGTTATCCTTGTAGCACGCCCCGAAATCGCTGGACCTGTCCTCAACAACGAGGTTGCGCCAGTCGAATGTCATGTCATGCTGCCACGGCATGCCTTTCTTGCGAAAATGGTCTATGTGCAGCGACTGGGAATTTGACAGCGGCCTTTCGGTGTACGCCCCAAGCATACCTTGCTCCTCGAGAATACGGTCTCGGCAAGCGCGGTACAATTCGGGCTGGTCATGTATGTCCTCCCAGCGGCGCGGCTTTCCCCTCTCAACAAACCGCACAAAGTCGGGCAGCGGCTCGCCCTTTTCGATATGCCTCATCTGCCAGCCTTCTTTTTCATCAGAGCCATCTGCATACGCACCTGCATGAACACCGGGTCTGCAGCATCAATGTGCTGCTGCAGCCAGCCAAATGCCGAGGCAAAGTCGCTGGAAGAGCAGTCGCCGGCCTTCAGCAACTCCCACACACGGTCGATATGCTGCTGCACTACCGGCGGGCGCAGGCTGTCCATGCCAAACACGTCAGACAGCACCATGTCCGTTTCCTGTCCGTACTGGTTTTCCTCAATGACATGCACATCTCCGTCCTTGATAGCCAGCAAAATATCGCCACCAATCATGTTTACGCCAGAAACGACAAGCGGGGAGTGTGTGGTTATCAAGAACTGGCAATTCGGGAACGCCTTGCGCATCTTTTCCAATACAGTCCGCTGCCATGCCGGGTGCAGGTGCAGGTCAATCTCGTCTATCAAAATTATGCCCTCGCCCTTGCGCGGATCGTCCATTGCAGGGTGTGTCATCGCGAGCTTGCGCGAAATGTCCATCACAAGCGCAAGATAAGACTTCTCACCGTCAGACAACTCGTTGAAATTGAATTTCACCCCGTCTTTGGATATGACAAAAGCCTTGGGGCTGCGCTGCACACGGAAATCGCCGTATCCGTCCATGAAATCAGTTATGGTGCAGCGCACAGCATCAAGGCGGCGATCCGTAACGAGCGTACCCGTCTCGCGCATCCGCTCATTCTCGATGTCCTCCATTTCGCGGTACCAGGTGAAGAAGTCGTGGAAATTCACGCTGTTAGACATCTCCACCGAAAGTGCGTCCAGCGGCGACAGCTTGTGAGTCTTGCGCACACGCATCGGCGTTTCGTCCACAACACGGTTCACTCCGTAAGCGTCTATCAGCATCAGGTCGGCGGTTTCAGGCGATGCAGCGACTTGTTCCGCAACAATATTGGCATATTGTGTCATATCCGCCAGCCTCGTCTCGGCCGACGAGGCGCGGCGCACGGAGGAACGCTGCTTGTATATCTGCCACTCCACGCCGTTGTCGAGCCGCAGCCGCAGCGTGCAGAAGTCCGCTCCGCGAGTTATGTCGCTGTCCGAGACGGCGAGTCCGCGTCCTCGAGGATTGCGCAGTCGCGCTATCAGCCAAGACAGCAGTATTTTGACAGCAGTGAGAACTGATGTTTTTCCTGCGCCGTTTGCTCCGGCTATCACGTTCAGGGCAGACAACCTGTCAACCTCGAACCGTCGGATGCCTCTGAAATTTTCGATGCAAATATACTCAATCTTCATACGTGTATGACGCTTATTGGGGTTGTGAGTCGGGGGCGGGAGTGCGCGAGCGGAGAGCGGAGACTATCAGCTCGGCGGTGTAGTCGGTGGCGAGAGACGTGCCGAGCTTGCGGCGCATGGAGCGGTAGCCGTTCATCTGCCATTCGCGCTGGGGCGAGTGGTGCAGCAGCGGCGACAGCTCGCGGGCTATCGACGCCACGGTGCACTCATGCACCAGCAGTTCGGGGACTACGCGGGTGCCTACTATCAGGTTGGGCAGCGACACGTATTTCACCTTCAGCAGCTTCTCCATGATGCGGTATGACAGCTTCTTGCCGTTGGCGCGGTAGCATACCACCTGTGGCGTGCCCATGAGGGCGGTCTCGAGGGTGGCAGTGCCGGAGGTGACAAGGGCTGCCTTGGAATACTTGGCAAGCACCTGCGACGAGCCGAAGACCATCGGCAGCCCGGGGTCTTGCGCCGTCTCGCGGTAGAACCGCTCCCCTATCGCCGGCGCAGCGGCGACAACATACTGGTAGTCGGGAAAACGCTTGGCGGCCTGAATCATCAGCGGCAGGTTGTTGCGTATCTCGCCACGGCGCGAGCCTGGCAGCAGCGCGATTATCGGGCGCGTGTCCGTCAGCCCCTGCCGCTCGCAGAAATGCTTGAAGGGTGGTATATGCCCCAGCACGTTCTCCATTTCGCGCACCGTGGGGTTGCCCACATATTCCACCTTTATGCCGTGCTTGGCGTAGAACTCGACCTCGAAGGGGAGAATGCTGTACATTGCATCGACGTATCGGCGTATGTCGCGGACGCGCCACTCCTTCCACGCCCACACCTTCGGCGAGATGAAATAGTCGGTGCGTATGCCGAGGCGGTGGGCATAGCGAGCCATCTTGAGGTTGAAGCCCGGGTAATCCACCAGTATGAGGGTGTCTGGGCGGAACTCGCGCAGGGTGGCTTTGGCGAGGCGCAGGTGGCGCAAGATGCGCGGCAGCGACCGCAGCACCTCGCTGAAGCCCATGACGTTCATCTCCTCATAGTGCAGCACCGGGTTGCATCGCGCAGCCCGCGCCATCAGGTCGCCGCCGAAGAAGCGGAACTTGGCCTCCGGGTCGCGCTGGCGTATCGCCTCTATCACGCCCGAGGCATGGAGGTCGCCCGACGCTTCGCCGGCTATTATCATGTATTTCATCTGTCTCTCGCCTTGCTGTATATAATAAGTACGTTGGCATCCGCGTTTTTCGTATATGACTAAGACGCGATACTTGATTTTGATGTTGCTCCCCGTGTTTGGTTTAATCCTCGCGGGGTGCATCAGCGACGACATAACGACTTCCCCGGACGACGTGCTGTCGTTCTCGGTGGAGAAGGTGAGTTTCGACACAGTCATCACCGAGACCGGCACGCCCACGGCGCGTCTGCTGGTCTACAACCGCGCCAAGAAGGGCGTGAACATCTCGGCAATCGGGTTCAAAGACCCAGACACGCGCTTCCGCCTCAATGTGGACGGACAGACAGGCTCAAACTTCCATGACGTTGAGATACGCGGCGGCGACAGCATCTACGTCTTCATCGAGTGCGACCCGCCCAAGTCGCCCACCTCAGAGCCGCAGCTCATCGAGGACCAGCTGCAGTTTGTCACCAACGGCGTGCTTCAGGAAGTCCCCGTCGAGGCTTACGGACAGAACGTGACGCGCCTCAAAGCGGTGACGCTCGAGGGGGACATGACCATGACCGACGAGCAGCCTTACGTCATCTACGACTCGCTGGTCGTTGCCCCCGGCACACGGCTGCGCATAGACCCCGGGGCACGGCTGCTGTTCCACGACAACGCCAAGCTGGTGGTATACGGCACGCTCGAGGCAGTGGGCACGAAAGAGAAGAAGATAGACATGCGCGGCGACCGCCTCGACAACGTGCTGAAAGACGTGAGCTACGACATCATGGCCGGGCAATGGCACGGCGTGCGCATAGCACGACAGTCATTTGACAACCGCCTCGAATACGTCAACATGCGCTCCTCCCGCGTAGGCCTCGACATCGACTCATGCGCAGACCTGTCACGGCAGAAGCTGCTGCTGGTCAACTCCTGGCTGCACAATTCACAATACAACGCGCTGACCTCGCGCCACGCCCGCGTCGACGCTTACGGGTGTGTGTTCTCCGAGGCTGCCAACGCCGCCGTCTCGCTCACCGGCGGCAGCCACCGCTTCGTGCACTGCACCATTGCCAACTACTACCTGTTCTCCGCAATATCGAGCGCGGCTCTCAGCCTGTACCACTGCCTTCCCGCCGACGGTATGCCTGACGTGCCGCTGATGAACGCCTCATTCGAGAACTGCATAATCTACGGCCTGGGCGGCGACATCAACGAGGGTACGCTCGACGACTCCGACGTATACATGCGCAACGTCCTGTTCAAGTCCTCGGGCGAGGACGACTCGCATTTCCTCAGCTGCGTATGGGGCGAAGACCCGCTATATTATACCGTGCGCGAGGACTACATCTTCGACTACAGGCTGCGCCCCGAATCGCCGGCTATCGGCCGGGGCAACAGCAGCTTCGTCACCGACCTGTGCCGCTTTGACTGGTACGGAATGGACCGCCTCGCCACAGGCACGCCCGACCTCGGCGCATACGTATTCACAGAGCCTAAGGAGGAGGACAACACTCAAGAATAGCAACAACAAGAAAACTCGACATGACAATGAACAAGAAATATCTTCTTTCGCTCCTCGCAGCGGCATCTATGGCCGCCACTGCATACGCCGGCGGCTGGGGAGGCATCGACACCGGATTGCTCTCACGCCTTCAGGAATCATACGCACCTACTGCCGCCGACCGCGCCCTGCGCAACGCCCTCGCCACACAGGACATCGACAAGCTCGCCTTCAACGCCGACAGCCGCAACGGATATGACACCCACTTCTCTGACCGCGTAAAAAGCAGCGGCATCACCGACCAGAAACGCTCCGGGCGGTGCTGGCTGTTCACCGGGCTGAACATGCTCCGGGCGCAGATGATGGCAAAAAACAACATGGGCGAGCTGATGCTCTCGCAGTGCTACAACTTCTTCTACGACCAGCTCGAGAAGTCCAACCTGTTCCTGCAAGGCATCATCGACACCGCCGACTGCCCCATGGACGACAAGATGGTGGACTGGCTCTTTGCCAACCCTCTCAGCGACGGCGGACAGTTCACAGGCATCGCCGACAACATCATGAAATACGGCGTAGTGCCACAGTCTGCCATGGCAGAAACCTACTCAAGCGAAAACACCTCGCGCCTCAACCGTCTGCTCTCGCTCAAGCTGCGCCAGTACGGGCTGGAGCTGCGCGACATGAAGCAGAAGGGGCAGAGCGCGGCTGACATAACCGCACGCAAGGAGGAGATGCTCAAGACCGTATACCGCATACTTGCACAGACACTCGGCGAGCCGCCCGCGCAGTTCACCTGGACACTGCGCGACAAGGATGGCAACGCCGTAAGCACCGACACGTACACGCCACAGCAGTTCTACCGCAAGTTTGCCGGCGGCGACCTCAAACATGACTACGTCATGCTCATGAACGACCCCTCTCGCGAGTACTACAGGCTGTATGAAATCGACTTCGACCGCCACACATACGACGGCGAGAACTGGACCTACGTCAACCTCCCCATCGAGGACATCAAGCAGATGGCGATCAAATCTATCAAGGACTCGACAATGATGTACTTCTCATGCGACGTGGGCAAGTTCTTCGACCGCGATCGCGGATATCTCGACACGGAGACCTACGACTACGGCGACCTGCTGGGCACGGACTTCCCGATGTCCAAGGCAGACCGGATACGCACCCACGCCAGCGCGTCCTCACACGCCATGACCCTCATGGCTGTTGACCTCGACAAGGACGGCAAGCCCGTGAAATGGATGGTCGAGAACAGCTACGGACCGGGAGCGAATGACGGACATGTCATCATCACCGACCGCTGGTTTGACGAGTACATGTTCCGCCTCGTGGTGGAGAAGAAGTACGCCCCTGCCCGCGTGCTGGAGATACTCAAGCAGAAGCCGCAGCTGCTGCCCGCCTGGGATCCCATGTTCGCGCCAGAGGAGTGACACGCCAATGCACCAGCGATTCAACGCCATAGTGCTCGGCACGGTGCGGCACTCCGACCGTGTCAGCATCATTCACCTATACACCGACACCCATGGACGCATGGCTGCCGTCATACCCGCCGGCGGCAGCTCGCGTTCATCGCGGCAGCGGCGTGCCGCAGCCATGCCTCTGTCGGTCATCGAGGGAGAAATCAACTTCCGCCCTGACCGCGAGCTGCAGACACTCGGACGCTATGCGCTCGCACGCCCCAACAACGGCATTTACGGCAACCCGGCGAAAAGCGCAGTGGCACTGTTCATCGCCGAGTTCCTATCCAACACCTTGCGCGAAGCCCTGCCCGACCCCCTGCTGTGGCAGTTTCTCGACACGTCAGTGCGCGAACTCGACACCACACCGGCGGCAGCCAACTTCCACATAGCCTTCCTATCGCGCATGACCGCGTATGCCGGCATCAACCCCGACACCGGGGACTACACGCCGCACGCTCGCTTCGACATGCGCGAAGGGCGGTACACCGACCACACGCCGCCACACGCCGACGTACTTGCCGGCGAAGAGGCGCGTATGCCCCTGCTGCTCTCCAAACTTGACTATGTGAACTGCCGGCGGCTGCGCATGAACGCCGACACGCGACGGCGACTGCTCGCCGGGCTGATACGGTATTACGCCATACACATTCCGGGGGCTGACCGCCTCAACTCCACAGAGATATTGCGGCAGGTGTTTGCTTGAAACTCACACGTCTACATCTCGCGACGCAGACGTGCCACGGGTATCTTCATGCGGTCGCGGTATTTCGCCACCGTGCGCCGCGAAATCTCATAACCCTTCTTGCTAATCTCAGCACGCAACGCATCGTCGCTCAGCGGATGCCGCTTGTCCTCCGCGTCAACAAGCTGGCGCATGATGTCCTCAACAGCCTTGGCGGTATACTCCTCGCCGCCCTCGCCCAGCGAGCCGCCGAAAAAGAACCGCAGCGGGAACACGCCCCACGGCAGCGACGCATACTTCTCGGCCGTCACACGCGAAATGACCGACTTGTCATAGCCCGTCATCTCCTCCAGGTCCTTGATGCCCATGGGGCGCAGCTCATGCACGTCCTCCGTCAGGAAATACTCGCGCTGCACCTTCACTATCGCCGTCATGACAGAGAAAAGGGTGGTCTGGCGCAGCTTCAGCAGCTCTATGAACTCCTTCGCGCTGCGGTAACGGTCAGTGATGAATTTGGTGTCGGGAGCCTCCTTGCGCTTGCGGGCGTTCTCGTTCATCATGCGCACCGCGCCCGCGAAACTCTCTGAAATCTGAAGATCCGGTATGCTGTTGTTGAGCGACACCGTTATCTCGCCGTCCTCAACGTCAATGTCGAAATCCGGAATGACCGGGGCGGCCGTCGAGCCGACCTCTCCTCCCAGCCCCGCGCCAGGACGCGGGTTGAGCGTCTGTATCAGTTCCAGCGCAGCCGTCACACGCTCCTGCGGCAAATGCAGCTGCGTCACTATGCGGTTCGACCGTTTTTTGGTGAAAGCGTCGTATGCCTTGTCGAGTATATGAGCTGCATCGTCACGGGCTTTAGAGGCCGGCAAGTGCCGCAGCTGTATCATAAGGCACTCGCGCAGGTCACTCGCGCCGATGCCGTAAGGCTCGAGCTCCTGCACCTGGCGCACAGCCTCCGCCACAGTCTGCGGCAACACCTGCACGCCATAATTGATGGCCATGTCGTCGGCAATGCCCGTCTGCGTCCGCTGCAAGTAGCCGTTGCTGTCCAGGTTGCCGATTATGTAACGCGCCGTCTGCGCCACCTCCTGAGGCAGCTTGCGCTGTCCCAGTGCAGTGAGCAGTATGTCATACAGCGACTCCGACGTGTCCGCCGGGAGCGGCATCTCGCGGTAGTCATCGCGCGAGCGGTTGCGGGCGTGGCGCAGATAAAGAGGCACGTCATCAGGGTCGGCATAGTCCTTGCGCTGCAGTTCCTCCCCCGACTCGCTGAACTTGTCGCCGTCGTCCGTCGCCGTCTGCTCACTGCTGTCGTCGTCACGCGCCTCCAGCGCAGGGTTCTCGATAAGCTCACGCTGCACCGCATCGTCCAGCTCCGGGGCGGTAAGCTCAATCATACGCGCCAGGCGCATCTGCATCTGCACCTGCGCCATACGCTGCCCAAGGGTCTGCTCAAGACCCGCCCTTGCCGTCTTTGCCGCCATATTCCGTTCTTTTTTACGCGAAGATACAACAAATTTGCCACGCCGCGAAAAAATATGTCCCGAAATTTTTCCGCGTCAGAAAAAAATTGTACTTTTGCACGTCATAAAACGTGTACAACACAAAACCATACACAGAAATGTCAGATAAGAACCATCACGAAGAAGGCAACGCCATAGACCACCTCGACGCGGACCTCAAAGGCGCGGGCGAGAAAATTGCCGCCAACAAGAAGCCCCTCGCAATCGTCGTGGGCGTCATAGTGATTGCAGCTCTCGCCGTTGCCGGATATTTCTATTTGCTCCGCAACCCGGAGAACGAAAAGGCTTTCGACGCATACGGCAAGGTGGAAATAAACAACATGGCCGCCAACAACGACACAATATACGCCAACGAGTACAAGAAAGTAGCCGACCAGTACAAAGGCACTGACGCAGCCAACCTCGCAGCAATCGAAGCCGCAGAGCATTTCTACGAAATCGGCAAATACCAGGACGCGCTCAACTACCTCGACAAGTTCAGCACAAGCAACGAGGTGCTCAGCGCAACCACCACAATAATGAAAGGCGACTGCTACGTCAACCTCAAAAAATATGACGAGGCAATCAGCCAGTTCCAGAAAGCTGCCACCGCAGCTGCCGACAACGACCAGATAGTGCCGCTCGCACTCATCAAATGCGCTACTGTATACGACGCGCAAAAGAAATACGACAAGGCTCTCGAAATATACGAGCAGTTATACCAGCGCAACCCGAACTACTCGTTCAACGGGTTGACTATGGAGGCATACATCGAGCGCGAGAAAGCTCGCCTCGGCAAGTGACCCCAAACACACCGACACCGAATAATAGACTCACAAAAATAATAAAACACTTTTTGCGTATTTATTAAAAAGGCGGCTGGCTCTCGAGCTGACCGCCTTTTTCTTTGTCCGCCGCTCCGTCCGTTCCGCATCGGCTCGCCCTTGAGAGATGCAGGAACGAAACAAACACCGGCTCAACTCAATAACAGATATGTCAACACTGATGAAATACCTCACGGTATGGCTCTTCGGAGGTCTCGGCGCGATATGCCGCTACGGCATCGTCCGCCTGTTCGCAGCTCGCGGCTGGTCCACCGGGGTATTCGCAGCCATGCCTACGCTCGCTGCCAACCTCGTCGCCTGTTTCGCGATAGGCATCATCGCCGGCTGGCTCAACTCCTCACCATGGAGCGACGACACACGCAACGCATTCGCCCTCGCCTCGATGACCGGCTTCTGCGGCGGCTTCTCAACATTCTCCACCTTCACCCTCGATGCGGTGCGCTACTTCGAGCAGGGACGTTTCAACGCATGGGTGCTGATAGGCATCGCCACCGTCGTCGGCTGCCTGCTGGCATGCGCCGCCGGCTACTGGCTCGCACTGCGCCTGCGCCCCTCCCGCTGGCATGACAATAAAGTATCGGAGTTCTCAGAAGACTCCGAGAACTCCGAGGATTGAGAGACAATAGCGTCATGCCTTGCCGAGCTGGCGGAGGTATTCCAGCTGACCGAGGGCAAACTCGCGGTCTGCCGGTGAGTCTTTCATCTGTTCGAGCAGCTCGCGCGCATTGTCCCATATTTCATGCTTGATGTACAGGCATACCATTTGACGATAGAGGAACTGGCAGAAAGCCCCGACCTCAGGCACGTCATCCCATTTGCCCTCCTCACATTCTTTGATATACCTTGCAACAGTCCACATCGCACTAGGGTCGCCGCTGTAGGCCTGCGCGTTGATGTACTCTACGGCATAGTGTACATCGTCAGAACGATCCAGCACCATCCTGAGGTAGTAAGCAGCGCGGTCAAACTGCCCCAGACGGTTGTAGCATAAGCCTATGTTGAAACAGGTCTCCTGAAAAGCTTCTTTCAGCTCATCGGAGTTCTTTGGCAACATGACACTTATCAGTTCGTATGCTTTCATCAGACTTGGCAGCGCATCGACATAGCAGTTCCGGCTAATAAGCCAGCGTGCGTAGTTCAATTCGCGGGCAAGGCCCTGTGTGCCTGTTATTCCCTCAAGTACCGCCAGTTCCTCTTGCGTCAGACTTCTGTCAGCTTCCAAACCCTTGTCAAGCGACTGCTTCACGCGCTCATACTCCTCAAGGCGTTTCTCAGGCGGCACCGTGTCATAGACGAGGATGAAGCTGGCTGAGAACGGCGTGTTGGGAGATTGCGGGTTGCGGAAGTCGTCTGAGCCGATGAAGTTGGGTATCAACACCGACACGCGCATATACTTGCTTCCTTTGGAGAACGGGTCGAGAGCACGCAGATACATAATAATAGAATTGTCGGTGTGCTGGTTTGACTTGTCCTTTCGCTCGTCGGATTTGAGGCAAATCAGGTGAGAAGGGCGGAAGGAGATGACGAGGACGGTATTTTGACCGCCACGTATTTTGCATTCGCCTTCGGGAGTGCAATCCAGTATCGCGTCAAAGGGCTTGTACGCCTGTACGTCTGACGGATCTTCAATAGTCTCTGTTTTACACTTTGAGGCAAAGGCTTCGCGGCTGACAATGGTCATAGCACCGATGTCAGCAGGGTCAATATTGAGTATTTCCTTGAGGATATACCCGAGGGTGACTTGGTCATCACGAGAGGAGCGTTTCACTGAGTGCGGCTGATGACGGAACTTGGCTTCGTCCACCAGAAAAGCCGCGTCCCACCAGTCGGGCTGGGAATCACAATGCTTTGTGTCAGGCTGTTGACCGCTGCCTTTGGAGGATGATCGGTTGAATAAACTCATTTGTTTGGTGTTATTGTTTTGGGTGTTGTTTGGTGTATGTTTGCCCTGTCGGCAAGCCGGCAAGGGTTTGTCAGCGCGAATTTAGATAAAATATCTCATTCAGCCGGGCATTGCAGTCCGAAAAGCGACATTTTCGGATAAAGGCTGCGTTTCAGGCGCGAGTGTGCCGCCAGAGGCGCGGCAATGCCGCCCATGCTTTCACGGCAAGGGCGCGGAGGGCGTCCCTGCGGAGGAACAGCGTTGAGGTGCCGTAAGCTATCGCGCTGCCTATCAGCCCGCCCACTATCACGTCGCCGGGGTAATGCACGCCGAGGTATATGCGCGTATATGCGATGAGCACAGCCCATACGAGTATCGCCGCCATGGCGTAGCCGCGCCAGCGCATGGTGCGTATCAGGTAGACGGCGAGCGCGAAGCTCTTGGCAGCGTGGCATGAGGGAAAGCCGTTGCGTCCGCCACGGTATTCGTTGACGATATGGATCCAGCGGCTGAGCGGGTTGTCGAGGCACGCCGGGCGCAGCCGCCCTATCATGGGACGCAGCAGGTTGTTGCACAACTTGTCTGCGAGGAGTATGGTCAGTGCTATGAGCAACAGGCTGAACACCGCTTTGCGCCAGCCGAAGCGGCGCACTATCAGGACGAAGAGGAATATGTAGAACGGCATCCACGTGAACCGCCCGGAGAGGGCGTACATCAGCTGGTCGAGCGAGGAATGGTTGAAAGAGTTGAGGAACAGCATCGCCTCGCCGTCAGCATGGTTCAGTAGTTCGATTATGGGGACAGCCATATTTGCTTGCATATTTATCGGCGACAAATATACAAACAAATACGACCAATGGGACAATACAATGCGTTAAAAATGCGCAACCGCAGCAGATGCTGCGTAGCCAGGTCAGCCTACGCAGCTGCCGGGAGCTACCGGGCCTGTCGGACCGATGACGATAAGCCGCCCGTCTGGCGCGGCTGCGGAGAGTATCATGCCCTCGGAGAGGATGCCTTTCAGCTTGCGCGGCTCGAAGTTGGCAATGAAGCACACTTGCTTGCCGATGAGGTCTTCGGGCTGGTAATGCTTGGCGATGCCGCTGACGATGGTGCGGCGTTGCATGCCGTCGTCAATGAGGAAGCGCAGCAGTTTGTCAGCCTTCTTGACTTTCTCGCATTCGAGGACAGTGCCGACACGGATGTCCATCTGTTCGAATGTCTCGAAGGGCACGTTCTTCTTGACTGGCTCGGGCGTCCAAGAGCGCAGGAGGTTCTGCCGCTTGGCTTCAGCGAGCTTGGCAAGCTGTGCCTCAACTACTTCATCGCCAATCTTCTCGAAGAGCAGCTCTGGCTTGTCGAGCACCGTGCCTTCGGCTATCAGGTCGTCGCGCCCAGTCATCTCCCATGCAGGCTTGCCCATGCGCAACTGCGCGAGGAGCTTCTCTGCCATGAAGGGGAGAAACGGCTCGAAGGCAACGGCGATGTTGGCGCACACCTGCACAGCGGCATTGAGCACAGTCGCGGTGCGCTCCGGGTCGGTCTTGATGAGCTTCCACGGCTCTGCGTCAGCGAGATACTTGTTGCCGGCACGCGCTATCTCCATAGCGTCCTTGAGAGCCTCGCGGAACTTGAAGTGGTCGATGTTGTCGCTCTCGCGGCTCACGGCAGCGCGGATGGTGTCAAACAGGTCGCGTTCCATTTCGCCGTACTCGCCGCGCGGAGGCACTGCTCCGCCGTAGTATTTGTGTATCAGCACCATGGCGCGGTTGACAAAATTGCCGAGTATGGCAACCAGCTCCGAATTGTTGCGTGTCTGGAAGTCAGACCAGGTGAAGTTGTTGTCCTTTGTCTCCGGGGCGTTGGCGGTCAGCACATAGCGCAACACGTCCTGCTTGCCGGGGAGTTCGCGCAGGTACTCGTGCAGCCATACGGCCCAGTTGCGCGAGGTAGAAATCTTGTCGTCCTCGAGGTTGAGGAACTCGTTGGCGGGGACGTTGTCGGGGAGGTTGAACGAGCCGTCGGCCATGAGCATGGCGGGGAAGATGATGCAGTGGAAGACGATGTTGTCCTTGCCGATGAAATGGAGCATCCGCGTCTCGGGGTCTTTCCACCACTTCTCCCAGTCGTCGGGACAGAGGTCTATGGTGTTTGATATATAGCCGATCGGCGCGTCAAACCACACGTACAACACCTTGCCCTCCGCGCCCTCGACAGGAACGGGTATGCCCCATTTCAGGTCGCGACTCACGGCACGCGGCTGTAGTCCGAGGTCAAGCCATGACTTGCACTGTCCGTACACGTTGGGCTTCCACTCCTTGTGCTGGTCGAGTATCCAGTGGCTGAGGCGTTCCTGGTACTGGTCGAGCGGCAGATACCAGTGCGATGTCTCGCGCATGACGGGGACGTTGCCGGTTATGGCAGAGCGGGGGTTGATGAGGTCGGTGGCATTGAGCGACGTGCCGCACGCCTCGCACTGGTCGCCGTAGGCACGCTCGTTGCCGCAATGGGGGCAAGTGCCGGTGACATAGCGGTCAGCGAGGAACTCCCCGGCCTCCTCATCGTAGAGCTGCTCCGAGGTCTGCTCGATGAACGCGCCCTTGTCGTACAGGCGGCGGAAGAAGTCGGAAGCAGTGCGGCGGTGCGTCTCTGAGGTGGTGCGTCCGTAGTAGTCAAACGAGATGCCCAGCTCGCGAAACGAGTCCTTGATGATTTTGTGGTACCGGTCCACGATGTCCTGCGGAGTGACGCCCTCGGCCTTGGCCTTGATGGTGATAGGCACGCCATGCTCGTCGCTTCCGCCGATGAGAATGACCTCCTCGCCGCGCAGGCGCATATACCGTGCGTAGATGTCAGCTGGTATGTATACTCCGGCGAGGTGTCCTATGTGGACAGGTCCGTTAGCGTAGGGCAACGCCGTGGTGATGAGAGTCCGTTTGAATTTCTTTTCCATGCTTGGATAGTTTACCTGTTTGAAACCACAAAATTACGAAATATTCCGCGCCCCCGCAACCCCGATTTTTAACCTAACCCATAGCTTCTAAATATCGAATCATGCACGAAACTTGCGGAAATCTCCGTTTTTCAGGCACATTTCCGCAGGTTTCAAGCAAAAATCAGGGCAGGAAGCGCGTGCCTCCTGCCCCATTGTCGGGCTGACTGCCGCCGTCAGGGCGGCGGATAAGCCGGGGATTGGTCGTTTAGTTGCTTATCATAACACGCTTGGCTCGCTGGCTGCCGTCGGCGTGTGTGGTCACGACGATGTTGAAACCGTTGAACGGACGGGCCGACGACATGCCGGCTGCGTTGTAGTATACAGTCGAGATGACGGGGGATTCTGCAACTGTAACCTCCTCAACATCGGTGTTGACCGGCAGGTCAAAGTGGAAGAGCAGGTCGACATAATCAAAGCCCATCATCAGCTCGCCGCCGGTAACTACGTACCATTCGCCAAAGGAGATGTGGCGGGGATTGAACATGTACTCCATGTATACAGGGCCGCCGTCAGGTGACTGCACGTAGTATACGTTCTCGCCCTCTGTCAACAGCGGAGTCGTGTCGTCGATATACCACTTAAGGTTGTCGCGCTTCATCTGGACTGTGCCGAGGCCTGCCCAGTTGTAGAGGGTGACAGTGTTGCCTTCTACAGTTGCGTAGAGGCTGTTTGCCATTCTCTGGCCGTCTGTCTTGTAAGACATCTCAGCGTTGGTCTTGACGAATGTGGAGACGGGGTTCACGTCGTAATATGTGCCGAGGTTCTCCTGGAAGTCGTAGGAGACCTTGATGAAGTTCCAGGGCTGGAGCGTGAGCTTCTCGCCGTCATAGTGTCCGCTTACGTATGTGGACTGCGCCTCCATGGGGTTGGCTGTTGTGTTGTCGCCGTTGACCATCAGGCACATGTCGCTGCCCACATAGAATACCTGCGGATATATCTTGACATTGTTGTCGGCATCGATAGTGCCTTTCAGTGAGGTACTTGAACCCTGGAAGTTGCTGATGCTGAACTGGGTCTGGGCTTCGTCGGTGAATGTGATTACACATTCGCAGTACTCCGTGGCCGTGCCGATAGTGCGCATCTGCAGGTTCAGGCTGGCGAGGGAGCCTTCCGTTTCCTCGTCATAGTCAGCCGTAACGTCCCAGCCCTTCTCTTCTGCCGGGGTTATGTCAACGCCTGAAGTTCCGGGCATATAGCTGATGTCGAGCACAGCATAGTCCTCCGTTTCCGGGAGCTGGCTTATTACGGAGCGTATCGCGTCAGCCTCCATGAGGTTGTAGTCAATGTACACCTCATTGAGCAGGGAATGGTTGCTCAAGTCGAGGCTCGTCAGCTGGTTGCCAGTCAGGCAAACGGTGCTCAGCAGCGTGTTTGCGCTCAAGTCGATAGAGGTGAGCATATTGTTGTCAAGGCCGATGTACTCCAGCTGGGGGACAGCAGAGAGGTCAATGCTCGTGAAAGCGTTGAAGTCGAGAGCCAGGTACATCAGTTCAGGCAGACCCTCGAGATTGATGCTCGACAGCTTGTTGCCGCTCAGCGAGAGGTTCTGTAGAGTGCTGGCGCAGGGAGTCAAGTCGATCGAGGGCAACTCGTTGAGGTTTGCAGCCACCGTTTCGAGCATCGGCGTATGGCTCAAGTCAAGCTCGGTGAGTTTGTTCTCGCTGACATCCAGATACGCCAGCTGCGGGTTGCCGGAGAGGTCAATATCTGTCAGCTTGTTGCTGCGGAGTTCCAGAGTGCTGAGCTGCGGGAGCGAGGACAGGTCGATGCTCGTCAGCGCGTTTTCCTCCATGGAAAGCTCGGTAAGGAGGGGACACGGCGACAGGTCGATGCTCGTCAGGTTGTTTTGATCCAGCGAGAGGCTCGTCAGGCAGGACAGGCCAGTCAAGTCAAATGAGGTGAGTCCATTGTCGCCAGCATCAAGTTCCTGCAGGTTGGGGACACCAGAGAAGTCCAGCTCTGTCAGCTTGTTGCCATCAATGTCGAGTTTGACGAGGGTGTTTGTTGCCGGGAGGGTGAGCGAGGTCAGGTCGTTGTCGCTGAGGTCAAGTTCCTGAAGTTTCGTCAGGTAAGCCACGTCCACATTGCCCATGTAGTTGTAAGGCAAGGCGAGAATCTCGAGGTTGGGGCTTCCCGTCGCGCTGAAGCCTGTGCAGTTGTTGCCGCCCATGAGTTTCAGCAAGCGGACATCACCGTAGATGCGGACATAGTTGCCCTTCAGCTCGCGCTGGTTGAACATGTCGCTCTCCGGGGTGTATGCCTCGGTGTATGTCACCAAGTTGCCGTCACCCCAGTCCACTTGGTAAGGGGTGTCGCCGACAGTTCCTATAGAGAGGTATATGGTGTTGAACTCGCCGCCGAACAGCAGTGTCGCGTTGGCAACGGGCGTGCCGTCGGTGTACTCGTATGCGCCGCAGTCGATAGAGCTGCCCGTGACGCGAGGGTTGCCAGCCGCGTCAGTGCCCTCGGTGAAGCCCTCGACAGGTGTGCCGGTGTCAATGAATTGGCTGCCCTCGATGAGCTGCCAGTTGGCATTGACCAAACTGTTTGTCATGTCCCAGTCGGTGGTATAGCCGGAGAATGAGGTGGGGTTGACGAAATTGCCGGCGAGGTTGACGCTGCTGTCCCAAATGGTGTTCAGCACGTTGTCGGCGTTGGAGATGTGTATGTTGGCCGGCTCAGTTGACCCTTCGCGCACAGCATTGTTGAGTACCGTCGAGTTGACGAGGCGAGCAGTCTCAGCCTTCATGTACACGCCGCCGCCTGCAAAGGCGGTGTTGTTGTAAGCCACGATGCCGGAAGCGTTGCCGCCGTTCATGCACAACGCGCCGCCGCCCATTTCGCCGGACGAATATTCAGTGACATCGGCATAGCAGTTGTATATGATCGCATTGCGTACAGTGCCGTAAGCGTTGTACAAGCCGCCGCCGTTGATAGCGCGGCAACCCTCGATAGTTATGTTCTCTATAGTGCCGCCGTTGTTGTATATTGCGCCGCCGCTGCTGCCGTAGCAGTTGGAGAAGCGGCAGTCGCTCAGTGAGCCGCGGATCATGTAGACTGCGCCGCCGCCGTCGAGACCTACGCAGTCAACGAACATGCAGCCGGTTATCTGCGCGTCCTTGGCATATACCGCGCCGCCAACACCGCTGCCGTATGATGAATGGCAGAAAGCGCGTGACACGAGGCACTGCTCCATGGTGCCGCCGTTGAGGTATACCGCGCCGCCAAGCGCGTTGCTGCTATCGGCTTCGACCTTGAAATAAGCCGAGTTCTCGTACATCGTACAGTTGCGCAGGGTCACGTTGCCGAGCGCGTATACCGCGCCGCCGGAAGCCGTGGCCTGGTACACGTTGGCGTTTGCGCCCCGGAGGGTGAAGCCGTCAATGACAGTCTGCTCCGTGAAGCTCGAGGAGCAGTAGAGCACGTGGCTGCTGTTGCCGCTGGTGCCGGTCACCTGGTCGTTTTCAGTCTCCCATGTCCAGCGGTAGGAAGTGCCGTCGAAGGTGCGCGTCCATACATCGGGTACGTCGTCGTCAGCGTTGAGTTCCGTCACGTTGGCCAGGTTGAAGCCGTTATCGCCGTTGCGGACACGGTCGCTGGTCGAGGTCTCCGTGCCGGCAAAGCCGCCGTAGAGCGACACACCCTCCTTGAGGATGAAAGCCTTGGAGGTCGGCTTGTTTGATTTGATCAGGCTTGTGGGCTTGTAAGTGCCTTGCTTGACCCAGATTTCATCGCCGGACGAGGAAGCGTCTATCGCGGCTTGCAAATCGCTCATTGCATTTGCCCACGAAGAGCCGTCACCCGTGCCGTCAGCAGCGACATAGCGCACTGTCGCCCCGAGCGTCCCGGCAGCCGTGATAGCGGCGGCCATGACAAGTGTAGTGAGTCTTGTTTTCATAAAAACTGTATTATGGGTTATTAGTAAAATGGGTTAGTCTCAGAATATGCGGTGGTTGTCAGAGTGGTGAGGGTGGTTACAGCAGCGGGGATGTGCGCGGTGCGCATCCCCGCCGGCGTGTAAGGTTGTATGTGTCAGATCAGAGGCTGCCGAGGCTGTAGTTGGCAAACTCGAGGTCCTTGCGTGCGCGTTGCAGCATTGAGGGGTCAAGTTTCACGGCGTGGCGCAGGTTGGTCATCACCATGTTCTCCGAGCCGGTGCGTGCGCCCAGGACAGCGGCGAGGTAGTATGTCGTCGCGTCGGGGTTGCTGATGGCAGAGAGTGTGGAGCGGGCAGCGGTATAGTCCTTGGCGAGTATCTGCGCCAGAGCCGCGTTGTTGGTCTTGGCAGAGCCGAATGAGGACACCGCCTTGTTCAGGTCGCCCTGTGTGAGGTAGTACACGCCCAGCGCGTCGCCGGCCTCCGGTACTGATGCAGCCGCGCCAAGACGCTGCGCTGCGGCGTCCATGTCGCCCTCGAGCATCGAGATGAGGCCCATGTTCATCTCCGCCTCCTTCGACTGCGGGTTGAGGCGCAGAGCCTGCTCGAAGTTGGCCTTGGCAGCGCGGTAGTCGCCGGCGACATACTGTGTCATGCCCAGGTCGTTGAAGCCACGGTAATCCTGCGGGAACTGCTCGCAAACACGGTTGTAGACCTCCATTTTCTTGCTGTTGTCGTTGGTGAGGGTGGCAAGGTAGAGCATCTCGTCAACATTCAGCTTTGACGGCTCGTTGTTGAACAGGTCTACCATCTCCTGGTCGCTCTTGCCGATCACGTTGACCGAAGCCACGATGCGCGAGTAGCGCAGCTGCGGCAGTATCTGGTCGGCGAGCTCGTTGAACACCGACGAGAGGTTGCGGATTTCGCGCTCGCGCTCCTCGGGGTCTTTGTACATCTTCAGCACGCTGAGGATAAGCTCCTTGTCCTGGATGTTGCTCTTCTCCACGAGCTGCTGGAATCCCTCCCAGTCCTCGGGGGTGAACGACGAGGTCAGCTCGCCGAACTCCTGTATCTTGTCCTTCTTCAACTGACCTTCCACAACTGCGGTGGTGTTTTTCTCGCGCTGTGCAGCCAGCTTCTCGTTGAAATCATACGAACCTTCGGGAGAAGCGAATGAGTTGATTTCCACGCCCGTGATTTCGCGGTCAGGAGCGGCAGCGGCAGCCCGCAGCTCCTTCTGCAGGTCGATGTACTGCTGCGACGATGTCTGCGAGGTGCGCACATTGGCCTGGTTGATGAGGAAATGTATGTTGGCAGAATACTGCTCCTTGATGACCTTCTGGAAATTGTCCTTGGCGACAGCCGGGGTGACCGTCTTGGCGGAGGCGAGAGTGGAAGTGGCAATCACGCCGTTGCCCACCTTGACATCCGGCAAAGCGTACATCTTGCCCTTCTGGTCTACCTGGAACTGAAGCCACAGGTCAGACTGCGCCATACCGGGTTCGTACTCCGCGCTGTAGGGTATCTGCACTACGCCGCCGTCAGCATAGCCCACCACCTGTCCGTTGGCGCGTACATCCTCGCCCTGAAACACCGTAGGCTCGCCCTGAGCCTCGCCGCCGTCCCAGCGCAGCACCGGGGTTGCAGTCACTTTGGCGTTCTTGACCATGAACTTTGCCGGGATGCGCCCGGTCACGGTAGCCGGGACGTTGCTGCCGACAGTCTCGATAGGACGCGGCGTGGTGTTGAAAAAGTCACTTTCAAACTTTGACAGCTTCTTGTTGCAGCCCGTCATGACGACCATTGCCGCCGCCAGCCCGAGCCAAATCATTCCTTTGTTCATTTCTGTTGTTTCCTTGTTTTTGCTGCGGCTGCACACACCTGTCCTGAGGTATAGTACAGGCACGCGCACACTCGCGTTTAATATTTGCATCAAAGATAGGAATTATTTTTCACACACACGCAATCTCGGGGGAGAAAAATTTTCGCGGCAAAAATCGGCAAAATATTTTTCAAGCATAATACAGTGACAATCAGATTAATGCACCAAGCTGAAGAAAAATCAGCAAAAAAAGATGCCGAAAAATTTTGCCATGTCGAAATAAGGCAGTAACTTTGCATCGATTTTGACAGGGAAACATGGTCAAAGCAAGACTCCGTAGCTCAGTTGGTAGAGCAACTGACTCTTAATCAGTGGGTCGAGGGTTCGAGCCCCTCCGGGGTCACAGCAGTAATATAAAAGAAAAGAAAAGGAGAGTTTGCCGAGATGGCAAGCTCTTTTTTGTGCGACAAAATATTCTCCGAGGGCTCTGACAGCACGAGGGCATGCCGGTGATTTCGGCACGCCCTCGTGTTGTATCAGTATGTCTTGCTGCTTACTTGCCAGGCTTGGCAGGCTCAACCTTGAGAGGCGCAGCGTTATCCTTTTCTGCGGGAGCAAGCCCGAGGGTTGACACCTCAAAGAGCAGCACGCTGTTGTTCTCGAGACCGTACTGCTTCTGCCCGCCACGGAACATGTCCACTGCGGGGAACGCGAATGTCGCGGTCTCGCCCATCCTCATCGTCGCAATAGCCTTTGCCATCGGAGAGTCAAAACCGAAAGAGCGTCCTACGACCACCTCCTCTGGGAGCTGCGGCAGGTTTACAGCCTTGCCGTTCATCTCCTTGACAGCCAGCTTGACCTTCACGCGGTCACCCTCTTTCAGGGTCTCGCCGCTGCCCGGCTTCGACACCTTGACCATCATGCCCTCTCCGCTGGCAGTATAGCCCTTGTGTGCGAGAGAAGCCATCTCCTTGACGGCAGCGTCATGGTCTTTCTTCATCTTCTCTTCCTGAAGACGCTGCATCAGCGTCTGGAACTGCTGCATGACCTGCGGGTCCTTGGTTATCGAGTCGTTCTGAAGAGCGTATGCCAGACCTGTCAGCATGATGCGGTTGTTGATGTTCAGCTCAAGCTCGTTTTTGAAGTTCTTGTTTGTCATAGCCACCTGCACTCCGGCAGTGAGACCCGCGATGTATGCCTATGACTTGCCGTCAAACATTTCCATTGCCGCACGCAGACCCTTTATGAAGTCAGCACGGCCGGCATCTGTTTTGAGCGTGGTGTCCTGCTGAGCCATCTGCTCAAACATGTATGCTGCGCTTATACCCTCATAATATGAGAGCGAGTCTGTGGTGTTTGAAACGCCAGCCTCCTTGATGTCCTTGCCTGTGACGTTGCCGCCGTCGCAGGAAGCCAGCAGCAGGAGGGACATGGCCGCTCCTGCGGTAAACAGTTTCAGTTTCATAATATCTGTTCTTTATTTCGTCTGTGTCATTTGTTTGTCAGCCGCCACCGGTGTGTCGGGGGTCACGGCGGCGAGGCTGTCCTCGGCAGCCGCAGCCCGCACGTCAGGCGCGTCAACCTCCACGGTGTCGCCGGTCGGCACCATGTTCTCCATGGTACGCCCCTTGCAGCCCGAGGCAGCGAGAGCCAGCACTGCCATGCCGGCAGTCAGGAGAAACAGCTTTCTCATTTTCCGTTGACCTTAATGAGTTCAACCTCGAAGATCAGGTCAGCATTCGGGGGTATTGCGCCAGGCATGCCCTGCTCGCCGTATGCCAGGTTGCTCGGAATGTAGAACACCGTCTTGCCGCCGACCTTCATCAGCTGCAGTCCCTCAGTCCAGCCCTTGATGACACGGTTGAGCGGGAAAGAAATCGGTTCTCCGCCGTGATTGTACGAACTGTCGAACACTGTGCCGTCCAGCAGTTTGCCGGTGTAATGCACGGTCACTTCGTCCGTCTCCTTGGGAGATTCGCCAGTGCCTTCAGTCACAGTCACATACTTCAGCCCTGAAGCGGTAGTCTTGTAGCCCACGCTGTCGCCGGTCTGCTGGAAGTAAGCCGCGTTGTACACGCCTTCCTGAACCGGCTGCGCCGGTTCTGCGACCTGTTCCTGCTGTGTCTGCGGAGTGTCGTTTTCAGCTTTGGTCTTGTTGCCGCATGAAGACGCGCTCCACGCCAGCACCACGCCGGCTGCGATAAATGCAAAACAGCTCATACGTTTCATTTCTTTATCACCTTGATGAGTTCAACTTCAAATATCAGAGTCGAGTGCGGGGGGATAGCGTTCGGTATTCCCTGTGCGCCGTAAGCCAACTCACTCGGGATGAAGAACATATACTTGCCGCCCTCCTTCATCAGCTGCACGCCCTCTGTCCAGCCGGGGATGACGCGGTTGAGCGGGAATGTTGCAGGCTCGCCACGGCTTACGGAGCTGTCGAAGACTGTGCCGTCGAGCAAGCGTCCGGTGTAGTGCACCGTCACCTCGTCAGTGGCTTTGGGCGACGCGCCCGTACCCTCTTTCTCGACTGTATATTGCAGTCCCGAGGCAGTCACCTTTACGCCCTCGTTCTTCGCGTTCTCCTCAAGGAACTTCGCGCCGGCCTCTTTTGCGACTTTCGTAGCCTTGGCCTCCAGCTCTTGCAGGTATGCATTGATGACCTGCTGTGCCTCCTCCGGCTTCACTTCCGGCTCCTTGTTCTCGAAAACGCATCTAACGGCGTTGGTGAAATCTTCGATGTTCAAATCCTTTACGCCCATTCCGCGCAGCTGCTGACCCATGGCGAGTCCCCAGGAATAACTCAGTTTGTCCATATAGAAATAAATAGTTGTGTTACGCGCAGGGCTTCTGCCCAGGCGCATTTATGCTCTGCAAAAGTAGTTCATAACGGCGACATAATGTTTCGAGCCACGTTAAAAATGCGTAATACCGCAGCACCAACAGCCTCAGCCCTCGCCTGGCACTTGCAGGAGACGGAAAAACGCCGTAACTTTGCACTGCTTTTAGCGAATTGGTTTTTTACGTTTTTATTATTTATAGGTGTTCGCTGGAGTAATGGATTGTCTTATGGTGTAATGGTAGCACAGCAGTTTTTGGTTCTGCTTGTCCAGGTTCGAATCCTGGTAAGACAACTACTTATCTTTAAGGTCTTTAAAGTCCTTAGAGACCTTAAGGACTTTAATCACACTAATCATCTTAAAAATCTTTCGTCATGGGCGAGCTGGTGAGGCACAGCGGCAATTACAAGGAGTTGCTGTCATATCAGAAAGCCGATGCCATTTTCCAGTTGACCTACTTCTTCTGCCACAAATACCTAGCCAAGGGAGACCGCACCATCGACCAAATGGTACAAGCTGCCCGCAGCGGCAAACAAAACATCATCGAGGGATGCGCAGCTTCTGCCACGTCTGCAGCTACGGAAATAAAACTGGTGAATGTGGCAAAAGCAAGCCTGAAAGAACTTCTTGAGGATTTCGAGGACTACCTGAAAACGCACAATATGCGACAATGGGAACGCGGAAGTGCCGAATATGAAGCGATGCGCCGGCTCGGACGCACTCACAACGATGCAGAATATTTCATGCAACTTGCCGAAACAAGACCCGACCATACGGTCGCCAATATGACCATAATCCTGATTAACCAGGCCGACTACCTGCTGTTTCGGCAACTTGAACGCCTTGAGACGGATTTCATGCGCTCTGGGGGCTTCAAAGAGCGCATGTATGCATTGCGCCGCAAAGAGCGAGGGTACTGACTTAGATTTGAAACAGGTCACCCAGTGATGCAGCCGAACGACAATTATATAGCCTCGGAATACCTTTGACAAAAACAGAAGAATCCTTATTTTGTTCCAAACTCCCTCCGACAACAACTTTGGCAACGTCTGGGGCGTTTATGTAGTCACCAGTATCTTTGAATGTCGAGCCGTTGTGTCCCCAAAAGACAATGAGCTTAATTGTCGATTGGCCTTGAGAACGGCCCAGTTCACATCTGACAACACTTCGTTTTCTACAGACAACGCAAGATGCGATGATGGTATCACGCTCGTTCATCACTTTAATTTTATCCGAAATTGTATTCGCAGCCTCCTGCAACAATTTACACATTTTCAATTTCGCAAAACCATATAGAGGTTCAGTCGGAAGAGTAGCCTCGTCACCACGTGAACGGAAGATGACACGGCTTAACTCCTGCACTCTGCGAGCCTCTGTTATTTTTGATTATAGTAGAGATTATGGCGTGAATTTCGATTAGTTTTTCCTTGTTTGAGATTGTAAGTCGAATTTCTCCACGCAGAGTAACAACACCAAGTACATTGGATGCCATAAACTGCTTGCCACAAGAAATAGATTTAAGATCATCGAATTTGCAGACCCTATCAAACAATAGAATATTTTGAGTACGCCAAAATAACCCGACCAAATGAGGTTTGCCAACCGCATCATAATATTCTATGTAGTCTCCTTTCTCACCGACTTTATTGTTCAATTCTCTTATTTGTTTTTGAGTTGCTTCCTCTCTGGTTTCTTTTTGAGCAGATGCCATCAAATACTCATTATATAGTCGCTCTTCTTTCAACTTATCATGTAAGTGTACTATATACCATACAATTCCGCCAATTACAGCAACTGACAAAATGACCCACCAAAATCCTTCAATCAAATATCCAAGCAACAGTATCGGCACCAATACAATCATGCCAATGGTCAGTAGATAAGTTATTAATTTAGGCATTACGCAGAAAATGTTGTTGTGTTTACGCTGCAAATATAGTCAAAAAAACCAAGATTGCCACACAGCTTGCAACAAGGGAGGACTATACGATATTGAATAAGGGTTCGTTACATGGTATATACCAAAATCTGAAACTACAATGGACATTGCATCTGTAGCCGGGACGATAGCGGCGGTATGTATGATTTTCGGATACCTGCCGCAAGCCGTGTACACTATCCGCACCCGCGAGACGGACAGCATCGCCGTGCCGACGTTCCTGCTCATGGGACTCGGTGCACTGTTCTTCACTGTCCAGGGCATCGCCATCGGCAACGTCCCGCTGGTGGTCACCAACACCATAACATTCCTGTGCAGCGCAGTCATATTCGGCATCAAGATGTACAACGACCATTTCCGCAGACGCGGCAAACGGCGCAAAAAGTAGGCAATAATCAGCCGCCAAGCGCCGTTATCCATTAGATGAAGACCATGAGCGGAGGAACGCTTCGTGTGCGATACGCCTCGTTGGCACTGCTGTGTGCGGCTGTGCTGGTGTGTCTGTGTGCCTGTTCCACGAAGAAGAACACCGCCATGTCGCGCAACTGGCAGGCGTTCAACACTCGCTACAACGTATATTTCAACGGCTCGCAGCACTATATAGAGACGCTCAAAACCATGGAGCAAGGCTATGAGGACGACTACACGCGCACTGTCATGATGCACCCGGCGGAGGCTCGTGCCAACAGCAAGCTGCCGCAGCCGCAAGGCGATTTCAAGCGCACTATCGAGAAGATGCAGAAGGCCATACAGCTCCATTCCATCAAGAAAAAGCCAGCGAAAAAGTCCGGCTCGAAGAAGGAGAAAGAGTTCCGCGCCCGCGACGAGTTCAACCCGTTCCTGCACAATGCGTGGATGCTCATGGGCAAGAGCCAGTTCCTCGGCGGCGACTTTCTGGGCGCGGCGGCGACTTTCTTCTACATCGGGAAGCATTTCACATGGCTGCCGCAGACGGTCACGGAGGCACAGCTGTGGGAGGCATGGTCATACTGCGCCATGGACTGGCAGTACGAAGCGGAAAACATTCTGCAGAAAATAGATGAGCGGCGGCTGACAACCAAGTCGCTGCGACACCAGTATGACGTGGTACAGGCAGACCTCGCAGTCCGCGCCGGCCGGCTGGAGCAGGCTGTTCCCTACCTGCAACGCGCTGCCGAGGGAAGCCACGGCACACAGCGCAACCGACAGTATTTCCTGCTCGGGCAGGTATATTCGCGCCTCGGCGACAAGAGCAAGGCTTACTATGCCTACCAGAAGGCCGGTGGAGGCGCATCGACACCATACCGCGCCAAGTTCAACGCACGCATCAAGCAGAGCGAGGTATTCACCGGCACGGACATCAAGGGCGAAGTCAGCGCATTGAGGCGCATGGCCCGCTACGGCCGCAACAACGAGTACCTCGACCAGATATACTACGCCATAGGCAACCTCTACCTGTCACGCCGCGACAGCACGGAGGCTATCAAAAGCTACGCACTCGCCATCGAGAAATCGACGCGCAACGGCATCGACAAGGCGTTGGCGCAGGTGGCTCTGGGCGGCATCTACTTCACCATGGGCGACTATGTCAAGGCGCAGCCGCTTTATTCCGAGGCCATACCACAACTCAATGACAACTATCCGGACTATAAGGTGCTGAAGCGGCGCAGCGACGTGCTGGACGAACTCAGCACATACGCCGGCAACGTGCACCTGCAGGACTCGCTGCTCACGCTCGCAAAAATGACACCGGAGGAGCAGGAGAAAGCGTGCCAAAAACTCGTGGACGAGCTGAAGAAGCGCGAGAAGGAGGAGCAGGAAGCCGCCAAACGCGAGGAATACCTCGCCGAGCAACGCGCCCAGGGCAACCAGAACACCAACCAGAACGCCCCACAGCAGTACCAGATGAATACCGACAAGTCGTGGTATTTCTACAACACACAGGCCAAGAACACCGGCAAACAGGAGTTTCAGAAGCGGTGGGGCGCACGCAAGCTCGAGGACGACTGGCGGCGGCGCAACAAGAATACGTTCTCGCTCGACGAAATATCAGACACCGACAGCGAAGTGCCGGACTCGCTCGCCAACGCCTCGCCCGAGGAGCGTGCCGCAGCCGACAGCATCAATGCAGCCTCCGACCCGCACAACATAGAGTACTACCTGGCGCAGATACCCAAGACCGAAGAGGAGATACAGAACTGCAACGACATCATACAGGAAGGCCTCTACAACATGGGCGTGATACTCAAGGACAAGCTCGACGACTACCCCTCGGCCCGCAACGAGTTCAACCGCCTCGAGGAGAATTATCCCGACAACATCTACCGCCTCGACGTATACTACAACATGTACCTCATGGCTGTACGCGAGGAGGACACCGCCGAGGCTGAACGCTGGCGCAGCAAGATACTGACTGATTTCGCCGAAAGCACCTACGGCAAGGCCATGGCAGACCCCTCCTATTTCAACAACCTGCGGCGCATGTACATACGGCAGGAGGAAATGTATGCCGAGACATACCAGGCGTACCTGAACAACGAGAACAAGCGCGTGCGCTCGCTCGTAGCTGACGTGACGGAGGAATACCCGCTGTCGCCGCTGATGCCGAAATTCGTGTTCCTCGACGCTTTGAGCTACGTAACAGAGGGCAACACCGAGAAGTTCCGCGAGCGGCTGCAGGAGCTGCTCGAGAAGTGGCCTGACACCGACATGACCGAAATGGCCTCGGGCATGCTGAAAAACCTAAAGCAGGGCATGACCATCAAGGGCGGCCAGGGCAACAGCCGAGGCATGCTCTGGGACACACGCCTCACGGCCGACGGCGGCGACACGCCTACGGATGCCAATGGGCAGCCTGCAAATTTCGAGCATGACCCCAACTCGCCGCAGTATCTCGTGCTGGCATTCCCGCGTGACTCCATCAACGCCAACCAGCTGCTCTATGACGTGGCTCGCTTCAACTTCTCGACATTCACCACGCAGGACTTCGACTTGGAGCAAATGGCTTTCGGCAACGTCGGGCTGCTGATAGTCAAAGGTTTTGCCAACGTGCGCCAGCTGGAGCATTACCGCACCGTCCTGGCACAGGCTCCGCAGACGGTATTGCCAGAGGCTGTGCGACCTATAATGATAAGCCGCCCCAACTTTGAACTGTTGCTGCGCGAGGGACGTTCTTTCGATGAATACTTCCGCTACGAGGAGAAGGCTGCCGTCGAGCAGACCGAGGAGGCTGTCGTAGGCACGACAGACGATGCCACAGAGCCTGACGCGGCTACAGAGCCAACGCCCGAGGCCGCAGCCGAGCAAGCGGCAGAACCCGCTGAAACACCGGCAGAAGAGCCTTCGCCTGAACCGGCTGAGGGAACTCCCTCGGAAGAAGCTCCGCAAGAGACTCCCGCCGAAACGCCGCAGCAAGAAGCGGCGCAAAAACTTACACAGCCGGAAGAGGAAGCTGCTCCGGCTGAACAATGACATAATAACCGTTAACGCTTTTTACTATGGATCGCATCCTTTGGGCAGACGATGAAATCGATTTGCTGAAACCCCATATACTGTTCCTGAAAAACAAGGGCTACGATGTCGTGACCGTCAGCAACGGCCGCGATGCCCTCGATGCCCTCGACAACGAGAAATTCTCGCTAATAATGCTCGACGAGAACATGCCTGGCCTCTCGGGGCTCGAAACACTCGAGCGCATCAACCACGCCCACCCGGACATACCCGTAATCATGATTACCAAGTCCGAGGAGGAGAACCTGATGAACCAAGCCATCGGCAACCAGATTTCCGACTACCTCATCAAGCCGGTCAATCCGATGCAGATACTGCTGTCGCTCAAAAAGAACCTGCACAGCACCGAGCTGGTGGCGGCTCAGGCCTCGACAAGCTACCAGCAGGATTTCGGCAAGATTGCGATGCAGATAAACCAAGCCGCTTCGCTCACCGAATGGATGGACGTCTACCGCCAGCTCGTATTCTGGGAGCTGAAACTCACCGTCGCGGAGTCCAACCTCGACGAGATGCTGCTGATGCAGAAGCGCGACGCCAACACCGGCTTCTGCAAGTTCGTCAAGCGCAACTATGAGGAGTGGATCGATGCCGAGACACGTCCGCTCATGAGTCCCGACATCTTCAAGCACAAGCTGTTCCCAATGCTCGACAAGGGGGAGAAAGTCTTCTTCATACTCATCGACAATTTCCGCCTCGACCAGTGGCGTGTGGTTCAGCCGCTCATGACGGAGATGTTCGACATCTCCGAAGACCTCTACACCGCCATTCTCCCCACCTCGACGCAGTATGCCCGCAACGCCATTTTTGCAGGCCTCATGCCAGCGCAAATAGCCTCAATGTACCCGCAGTACTGGGTCGAAGAGGACGAGGACGAGGGGCTGAACGTTCACGAGGGGGAACTCGTGGGGACGCAGCTCGCACGCTTCCGCCGCAAAGACAAGTATTCGTACACCAAGCTGAACGACTCCGTCTCCTGCGAGAAGTTCCTGCAACGCATCAACGACCTGAAAGACAACGACCTGAATGTCGTCGTCCTCAACTTTATCGACATGCTCTCGCACGCCCGTACCGAGTCGAAGATGATACGCGAACTCGCAAACTCCGATGCCGCCTACCGCTCGCTGACCGAGTCATGGTTCCGCCACTCGTCGACTCTCGACCTGTTCCGCCGCATCGCCTCGATGGGCTACAAGGTGGTGCTGACCACCGACCACGGCACCATCCGTGTAGACAAGCCTATCAAGGTAGTCGGAGACAAGAACACCAACACCAACCTGCGCTACAAAGTGGGCAAAAACCTGAAATACAACGCCAAGCAGGTATATGAGATGCACCAGCCAAAACGCTTCGGGCTGCCCTCGCCCAACGTCTCCAGCGAGTTCATATATGCCCTGAACGAGGATTTCTTCTCCTATCCCAACAACTACAACTACTATGTGCAATACTATACCGGAACATTCCAGCACGGCGGAATATCCATGGAGGAGATGCTCGTGCCGCTTGTGACGATGACCCCGAAATGACCTGCGGCATGTGCAGAAGGTGTCCCATATTGCTGTTGATGGCGGTGGTAGCAGCCGCGCTTATGCCCCGGACGCATGCCGTGGGCAACGGCCCTGCTGCCGCGATAGACACGGACTCGCTGCGCCGCGCCCTGATAGCGCGTGCCGACACTGCCGATGCCGCCGAGGTGTTCCGTCTCTCCTCCGTCTTCGAGCGCGGCGTACCCGGCGTTGCTGCCGACAGCGCAGTGGCAATGCAGCTGCTGCAGCGTGCCGCCGACATGAAGTCGCCAGCCGCGCTGAACTATCTCGGTTTCAAGTATTACCGTGGCGAGGGCGTGCCGCGTGACACCCGCCGCGCACTGGCACTCATCGAAGAGGCTGCGCAACTCGGCGACGTGCGCAGTTACAACAACCTCGGGTGGCTGCTCGCCGAGGGGGAACTGGTAGAGCGCGACTATGCCAAGGCGGCATACTGGCTGCGGCGTGCCTCCGACGGCGGCGTGGCTACCGCCTCCGCCATGCTCGGCGACCTATACGCATGCGGCGAAGGCGTACCCTGCGACACCCTCCGCGCCGACTCGCTGTACACTCTCGCCATTGACCGAGGACTTGCAGATGCGCAGCTGAAACTGCTCGCGCTGCGCGGCAAAAGCTACCGCCAGTTGCCCTCCGAAGAGGCAGTGCGCCTCGGGTTGCGCCATTACCTGCGCCGAGGCCCGACGGTCGGCGTGTTCCTGTTTCGCATAGCCGCCGAAAAGGGTAACGCACACGCCGAAGCCCTGCTCGGCGATGCCTGCTCGCGTGGACTGGGCACGGCATACGACCACACTCTCTCGATTATCCACTTCTACCGCGCCGCGACAGCCGGGTACGCCCCGGCGCAGTTTGTCATCGCCGAGATGCTCGACATGTTCCCCGACGCATTGCAGCAGATACCCGACGATGCCCTCCCTCCCGGCACACAGCGCACCAACTCACAGCAATACTGGTATGAGCAAGCCGCTGCCGCCGGCATCACCGATGCGCAGACTGCCGCCGAGACTATGTTGAATACCAAATGACTATCTGATTATGAAGCGATTTCCCCGATTTCTGATTTGCGCCGCAGCCTCGCTGCTGACGGCAGTTTCTTCTGTTCTTCATGCCGAAGACGATTTCATCCTCGGCGCAGACATTTCCGGAGTGTCTTACCTTGAAAGCCAAGGTGCGAAATTCTACGACACCGCCGGCCGCGAACGCGACCTGTACAGCCTGATGAAAGACTACGGCATCGCCGGGGTGCGGCTGCGCGTATGGGTAGCCCCGACAGACGGCTTCTGCTCGCCCGAGGACGTGCTGCGCATGGCGTTGCGTGCCAAGGACGCCGGCATGCCCGTAATGGTTGATTTCCACTACTCCGACTGGTGGGCAGACCCCGCCAAGCAGAACATTCCGGCACGCTGGCGCGGCATGGGCTATGAGGAAATGCGCGGTGCGCTGCGCGAGCATACCGCCTCGACGCTGCAGATGCTCCGCGCCCACGGCGTGGATGTGCGCTGGGTGCAGGTCGGCAACGAGACCACCCACGGCATGCTATGGGACATGGCGCGTGCCGAGACGCAGATGCCGCAATACGCCGGGCTTACCGCTGCCGGATATGATGCAGTCAAGAGCGTATACCCCGATGCAGCAGTGATAGTCCACCTCGACAGCGGCTTCGACAGCGAGCTGTACAACCGCATCTTCGACGGCTTGCAGCGCAACGGCGCGAAATGGGACATGATAGGCATGAGCCTCTACCCCTACTGGAGCATGCAGGACGGAAGCGTCAGCAGCGAGGAGGAACTGCTGCGCCGCGCCGTGGAGAACATACGCGCCCTGAAAGCGAAATACGGCACTGACATCATGATAGTTGAGACCGGCGTTGAGGCGAACTCTCCCGAGGAGGGGAATAAATTCATCACCGCGCTGATACGCGCAGCCCACGATGAATGCAACGGCGCATGCCGTGGCGTATGGTACTGGGCGCCCGAAGCCGACGGCGTGCTGGACGGCTACAAGCTCGGCGCGTTCCGCAACCGCCGCCCCACCATCATCATGGACGCTTTCCGCCAAGCCAAATAGCCAAGATTGTTAATCACGGTGTTAAAATTTAACATCAAGGTTAAAGTCCAGCGGCAGCTTGTATATTTAGACATCGCGAACTAACTTTGCGCTCGTAAACAATGTGTCAGAGACCTTCAGGCCAACGACACTACAACTAAATAACCAATAACCACGAATTATGAAGAAAATCTTCAGTGCAGGTACAGCCCTGCTCATCGGACTGCTCACAGCACTACTGTTCATATCCTGTGACGACAAATATGAACCCACGGGCGTCATAACACCTCATAGCGGACCGCGCGACTGGACTTATGACAGCAATCATTCGACTGTTTACATAGACGGTGTTGAGAAAACTTCAGTATCTGAAATCCGGGTTACTTCCGAACTTATCAACCTTGATGAAAAGAGGCACAGCAGCACTCTTAAGATAAAAGGACTTAAGAAGAAAAATAAAGTTACAGACGTAGTGGTTGAATATGTTCCTGACACTTTTGAGGGCGTATTCGAGATGGATGGTATAACATACGATGTGTCTGGAGAATTTATTGGGAGTCCATTTATTCCAGATGAAGCGAAGATTGTAGTAAACTTCACATCAAGGAAATGATGAAAAGCATACTTGCGGCGGGGGCTTTCGCGGCACTGGCGGCTGTCCCCGCCTTTGCGCAAACGCCCTCTGACTCCGTACCAGCACAGACGCTCGACGAGGTAATAGTCACGGCAAGCGACGCGCAGCGCAACCTGAAAGCGGCAGAAATGGGTCGCCACGTGATAAGCGGCGACATTATCCTGAAGCTGCCGGTACTGTTCGGCGAGCCGGATGTTGTCAAGACTTTGCAGACGCTTCCGGGCGTGGCACAGGGTGTCGAGGGCTTCGCCGGGCTGTATGTGCACGGCGGCGACAACGACCAGAACCTGTTCCTGTACAACGGTCTGCCTCTGTACCATGTCAGCCACGTCGGAGGCATCTTCTCCTCGTTCAACGTATCGACCATCCACAACGTCGATTTCTTCAAGTCGGCATTCCCGGCACGCTACGGCGGACGCATCTCCAGCATCACCGACATCAAGATGAAAGCCCCTGACTTCGAACGGTTCACCGGCAAGTTCACCGTGGGGCTGCTCGCGGCAAACGGCTACATCTCCGGGCCGATAGTCCGCGACAAGCTCGCTTTCAGCGCGGCAGTGCGCCGCTCATGGATAGACATCGTGGGGCTGCCCGCGCTCGCCATTTTCAACGCCATTCAGCACAAGAAAGGCAAGAAGACCATTGCCGGCTACAACTTCATGGACTTCAACGCTCGCGTGGACTGGAAAGTCGGCGACGGCAAGATATACGCAATCGGATATTACGGCCGTGACTACCTCAAGATAGGCGACCGCAAGTTTGAGACCGACGACAGCGGTTATTCATCCTATCCCGACCCTGACGGCTCATCCACAACGGTCGAAGAGGACACGAAATTCTTTGACGAGAACACCAACCGCCTCGTATGGGGCAACTGGGGCGTGTCGCTCAATGCCGACTACCGCCTGGGCGGCGGCATGCTGACCGGCTCGGTGTACTATACGCGCTATTTCTCGAATTACCGCCAGAAGCAGGAGCATCAGAACGACCTCTCCGACCCCTCGACATACGGCTACTCAATCAACGGCACGAAAAACTCAATCGCCGACATCGGGGTTAACGCGCAGTATATGCAGCAGTTCGGGCAGGTATACCTGCTCAAGCTCGGCGCAGGGTATGTCCACCACAACTACCACCCCGACGGCATCGAGAATGAGTATCGCGACGCTGACAGTTACCGCAACGACAACAACGGCAACCCGCAGGTGCGGTCAAATGAGGTGTTCGCATACGTTGACAACCTGTTCAACTTCGGCGAGTGGGCATCGCTCGATGCAGGGCTGCGCTTCGTAAGCCACCGCATCGGCGGCCGCTCCTTTCCGCGCCTCGAGCCGAGGGCTTCAGTGCGCGTCAACGTGACCGAAGACTACAGCATCAAGGCCTCGTATGCACGCATCAACCAGTATGTGCAGCAGGTGTCGAGCAACTACATAAGCCTCCCCACCGACCTGTGGCAGCCTGTGGGCAAAGGCCTCGAGCCGCTGGGCAGCGACCAGTATTCCGTGGGCGTTTACGGCAACCTCCCCCGCGATATGTTCTTCTCCGTTGAGGGGTGGTACAAGCAGATGCGCAATCTGGTGGAATACCGCGAGGGCATCTCCTCAATCGACCCGAAGCTCGACTGGGACGACAAGATCACCGGCGGCAAGGGGTGGGCTTACGGCGTTGACCTGAGCGTAACCAAGGAGTTCGGCAAGGTGCGCGGCACTGTCAGCTACGGCCTGATGTGGAACTGGCGCAAGTTTGAGAAGCTGAATGGCGGGCTGAAATTCCCTGCCAAGTTTGACAACCGCCACAAGATAAACATCAACGCCACCTACCGCCTGAATGAAAAAATCGAGTTCAATGCCGGGTGGACGTTCATGACCGGCAACCGTATGACCGTCGCGCTCTACAACTATGACGAGCCGAGCGACTTCTTTCCCGACGCACCGACCACTGGAACAAATTCCAATGAGTCTGACAGTTCACTGACTGAGGGAATCGGCTACTACTCGGGGCGCAACAATGTGCGGCTGCCGGCATACCAGCGGCTCGACATCGGCATGAGCCTCTACAAGAAGCTCAAGAACGGCCACCGCTCGATATGGAACTTCAGCCTCTACAATGCCTATTGCTACATGAACGCGATAACGATAAAGAAAGAGGACACGGGATATGGCACGATTGACCGCAATTTCCGCAAGCTGTGCCTCCTGCCCATCATACCCTCCGTTTCATACACATACGAATTCTGACAACATGAAACACCCAATACCATGCCTTGCCGCCTGCATCGCGCTCATGGCTGTTGCTACAAGCTGCTACCAGGACATAGACCTCGACAAATACAAGGGACAGGAGGGCGAAAATATACTGACCCTCAATTCGATAGCCAACCCGGATTCGACTGTCGCGGTGGCTGCCACGCGCACTTACTTCTATTCGGACGATCACCCCGACCATGACTACGTCACCGGCCTCGACATCGCGCTCTACATCAACGGCGAGTCGCGAGGCACATTGACCTACAACGAGAACAGACATCTGTATATGTCAACAGTCAAGCCCCTCGAAGGTGATGAAGTGGAGCTGCGCACCGTCTACGACAACAAGCCGGTCAGCTGCAAAGGCATAATCCCGCGCAAGATAAGCATAGAGAGCATCGACGCTTCGGTGCGCGGTCCGTTGTATGTGTATACCGGCTCCGACTACATCGTCTCATACGAGGTGACGTTCACCGACCCGGCAGACGAGGAAAACTATTATTTCCTGCAATACGACAAGACCAGCCATTTGCTCCCGGGGATAACCATGGGGGAGCGTGATTTCACAGACGAGTATGTATTCCAGCAGCTTGCCCGCCGCATCAACGCAGTTGTGCCAGGGTGGGAGCCGTACTGCCCATACGGACTGCCCTTCTCCGACTACGGCATTGACGGGGAAACGCACACCCTCTTGGTGAAGGAGATTTTACAGACAGAAGGGTGGTCTTTTCCGCCCGCCAATACAGAGGTAGAGATGCCGCGCAAGTTCATGCTGTACGCCATTTCGCGTGACTACTACGAATACCTCGTCAGTGTGCTGTACAACAACCCGCTCTCCGACGGGCTGCACGGCGGCATGGTGGACATAGGCGTGAGCGAGCCGATGAAATACTACAACAACATAGACGGCGGAGTGGGCGTATTCGGCACATACACGCTCGACACCAAGGACTTGGACGTGATGCCGCTTCTGCGCCTCTCACAGGAATAACCCGGTCAAATTCCGTCCAGGAAACACGATGCGTTCTCAATTGCGGCGTTTGAGGATGTATGCGCGGGCATCAGCGACTTCCGGCAAGCGCAGTGCGCACGCCAGCGTGACGTACACCACGGCAGCTACCGCAATGCGCAGCACAAGCTGAACCGCTGCCTCGTCCGTCACCAGCGACACTCCCCACCCGGCGGCGAGGGCTGCGGCACTCAGTGCCAACGCCGGCACCATGTCGGCGAGCATATACCGCACGCGGCATGCGGTCTTGCGCGAGGTGAGAAGCAGCACGTACACCCATGTCAGCGCGGAGGCGACCATCTGCCCCCACACCAACGCCTCGACTGTACCGATGAAAACCGTCACCGCCAATGCCGCAAGCATCGTCACGTCCTTGACAGTCTCGACCACCACCAGCGACCCGGCACGCCCGGCTGCGAGCAGGTAATTGTTGTAAACGGAAATGAAGATTATGAACACGCCGCGCAGCGACAGTATCTGGAACAGCGGTATGGCATCGTCCCATTTCGTGCCGAACAGCGTGTGAAACAGCGGCGTGGCTATCATGGCAAGCCCAGCCATGAGCGGCACAACCGTCAGCGCGGCAAACCGGTCAACACGCCGCACATAGCGCACAAACTCGGCAGCGTTGTCCTGGAAGCGTGACAGCAGCGGCACAAAGGTGGCAGTGATAATCTGCGACAGCGACGCTGTCCCCATCTTGCTCCACTTGTCGGCCTGTGTGTACACGCCCAGCATCCCCAGCGACCAACGCCCGATGACGAAAGTGTACAGGTTGAGGAAGAACGTATTGAGCAGCGAGCTGGAAAACACCCCCATGCCCACGCGCCGTATGCTGCGCATAGACTCGCGGCTGAACACCCACACGGGCCGCCACCGCACCGCCAGCCACAGCCAAGCTGTCTTGACGAAAGCAAGGCTGACCGTCTGCCATACCAACGCCCACACGCCCCAGCCCGTCACGGCGAGCCAGATGCCTACCGCGCCTGACACGGCAAGCCCCGCGAGGTTGCTCAACGCTATCTGGCGCACCTCCATCTGCTTCATCAGGCGATTGGTCTGCACAATGCCCAGCGCGTTGAGGATGAACGACAGGAACATCACACGCGACAGCAGCACAAGCCGCTCGCTGCGGAAGAAATCGGCTATCAGCGGCGCGGCAAACCACAAGATTATGTATATCCCCACCGCCACGGCAATGTTGAACCAGAACACCGTGCTATAGTCGCGCTCGTCAGTCTCCTTCTTCTGCAACAGAGCCGCGCCGAAGCCGCTGTCAACAAACACAATGGCGAATGCCTGAAACATGGCTATCACGCCCGTCAGGCCGTAGTCCTCACGCGAGAGCAGGTTGGCAAGCACAACGCCGATGACCGCGAGTGCCACCTGCTGCGACACACGGTCTATCGTGTTCCATTTCAGCGTCCGCGCCGTCCGCTGCTTCAGCGACTGGCCGGGCGCATTGTCTGTATTGCCTCCCATTGCAGTGCAAATATAGCGAATTGCCCCCGAACAGCCAACATTTTCCGCCACAGCCGACCACGCATCTTCGGAAAACGCACCTTTTCAACCCCTCAAAATCGCGGAAAACGCACCTTTTCGAGGGTCATTTTTCGCAGAAAACGCACCTGTCCAAATAAAAATCACTAACTTTGCAGTGTCAAACCAACGACGTTACACAATGCTGTACAGGAAGATAGCCCAGCAGATAGAGGAATATTTGTCATCTGACTCCGACCGGATGCTCGTCATCGACGGCGCACGCCAAATAGGCAAGTCATACATCATACGCAGCGTAGGGCAGAAAATGTTCCCGAACTACATTGAGATAAACATGGAGGAGGACAAGCTCGGCGACCGCGTGTTTGCCGAAGCACGTACTGTCGAGGACTTCTACCTGGCAGTCAGCATGGTTGCCGGCGACAAGATGAAAGACCGCGCCTCAACGCTTGTATTCATCGACGAAATACAGGCATACGACCACTTGCTGACACTCGTCAAGTTCCTGATGCGCGACCGCCGCTTCACCTACATCGCCAGCGGCTCGCTGCTCGGCGTGTCTCTCCGCAAGACACAGTCGCTGCCGCTCGGCAGCCTCAAGGTACAGCACATGTACCCCATGGACTTCGAGGAGTTCCTGTATGCCAACGGCGTAGGCGAGGCGGCAGTGCAGACCATGAAGGAATGCTTCGACAGCAACGCCTCGCTGCCTGACGCTATACACGCACGGATGCTGAACCTGTTCCGCAAATACCTGCTCGTCGGCGGTCTGCCTAAAGCCGTTGCCTCATACGTCGAAGACAAAAACATCGTCGAAGTGCGTGACATACAGCGTGAAGTACTCGACTTGTATGGAGTAGATGCCTCAAAATATGAAGACCAAAGCAACCGCCGACTGAAAATCAAGCGGATATACGACATGATTCCCTCTGTGTTCGAAAACCGCAGGAAACGGATTGTTATCAGAGATATAGAAGGCAAAGACTGGAAACGCAGCAGCGACTATGCCGAGGAGTTCGACTACCTCATTTCCTCGGGCGTGGCTCTCGAGGTGCGTGCCGTCAGCAAACCCTCATACCCGCTTGTTGAGAACAGCGGCAAGAACCTCCTTAAACTGTACATGAACGACGTTGGGCTGTTGTCGGGCATCTATTTCCGCAACAACATCAACGCCGTGATGACAGACACAGCTGGCATCAACCTCGGTTCAGTCTATGAAACCGTTGTGGCACAGGAGCTTAGGGCGCACGGATACCCGCTGTACTATTACGACAACAAGAAGAACGGCGAAGTGGACTACCTGATAGACGATGCGGACAGCCTCTCCAACATACCCATTGAGGTCAAATTGGGCAAGGACTACAAGATTCACAGCGCACTCGACCGCTTCCTGTCTGTCAGCGAATACAATGTCAAACGAGCGTATGTGCTGTCAAACGAGCAGCGCGTATACATCGAAGGAGGCATCACATATATGCCGATATATTACGTCATGTTCTTCTCCAACGTCTCCAGCGTCATCGGCTCGCTCGACTGACTGTTTCAGGGGTGAAATATGGGTGCATTTTTGGACGCAGAAATTTTTCAGTTTCGTGGAAAGGCAGTAATTTTGCACAGCGAATTTAACGGCAACAACAAGGGATGTTAACGGCAAGTTCCATACGTCTGAAGATGTTTGCACGCGCAGCGGTTGTGATTTCAGCCGTTTCAGTGGCGTGTGTGGCCTTATTGGCATCGTGCGGACGCGGCGACAGACACGCGCAAGACGGCAAGGCACATGAGGCAAAGCCTTTTCATGCAGACAACGACATCGGCATGACGGTGCGCAGCCTGACGGACGCGCTGCGTGTGGGCGAGCCTTTCGACTCTACGGCATACGATTTCACCGGCATACTCACAGACGGCGTTGGAGCGCCGCTGTACATCGACTCTATGAGCAATCCCGGGACATGGCGTGTGCGCATCGCCGCGCCGACACGCGCCGAAATCACAAACCTGCACGGGGGCGACCTGGTGGGCAATGACCTGGTGGGCTACCTGTCGTATTGCCTCGACCTGAAGCGCGAGCGTATGGTGAGCCACCACCGCAGCGACCGCAGCGAGGAGCGCGTATACCGCACTGACCACGGCTACATCTCCTTTAAGGGAATGGGAGACGAGGGGCTGGACGGATGCCGCATAGTCATCTCAATTTCCGACACAATCGACTGACAGCCGGCGGCTACTGCCCGGTCAAGTCGCGGTATATATCGAGTGCCGCCTCGACCTCATGAGGCTCAACAGGTTCGACAGAACTTACCTTGCCGACTGTGCCACGCAACAACACAAAGAGCATTTTGCCGTCAGCCCGGTTCTTCTTGTCGCCGGCCAGAAACTCCAGCAGCTGCGGATAGTCGTTGCAGCTGACGGCTATCCTCGGGAACACGGCTTTCAGGAAATCCGCGTAGCGGTATACCTCCTCAGAGGGGAGAGCAAGCCGCAAATGGCTCAAAATAAGCGCAACGAGGATGCCGTGCGCCACAGCGATGCCATGAGGCAGCGCATTGCCCCGGGCGAGCATCATCTCCTCGAAAGCGTGACCGCAGGTATGCCCGAAGTTGAGGCACTTGCGCATCCCTTGCTCGTGGGGGTCTTGGCTCACCACAAAGCCCTTGTGGCGAGAACATTCCCCTATCATATACCCAAGCGAGGTTGTGTCGGGATCTTCAAGCGGCGGCGTGACATCCGGCACCTCATTGACAAGGTCATCGAGCATAGGAGCTGCATCCATTATCTTGCGTACAAGCTCTTCGCTGAATATATAGCTCGTCTTGAGCATTTCGCCGTAACCCGACAGCAGCTCTTCGTGAGGCAGTGTTTTGAACGCAGCGAAGGGGATGTACGTGTGCGTGGGCATGGCGAACACGCCGACCTGGTTCTTCAGCCCGCCGAAATTCACGCCAGTCTTTCCCCCGACGGCAGCGTCCACCGCGCCGAGGAGCGTTGTGGCGACGTTGGCGAATGGGATGCCTCGCCGGTATGTGGCAGCCGCAAATCCGCCGATGTCAGTGACCATGCCGCCGCCGACATTGACGACGAATGAGCTGCGTGTCATGCCGAGACGCTGCATCTCCGCCCATATATGCTCTGCCGTTTCGATAGTCTTGTTCTGCTCGCCGGCTGGTATGACGATAGTCGGCGAGGAGAGCAGAGGGTCGCCGGGTGTGATGATGCCAGGCAGCAGGGGACTGACATTGCTGTCAGTGATGACAACGAGCCTGTCAATCGAGGCTCCCGTTGCATGCCGCGACAGCTCATTGAGGCCAAAGGTGTTGCAACTGGTTACTTTCATGATTTTCGGGATACTATAAGTTTTGGGAGCGCGTCGGCAAATTCCTCCATTGAAGGGAATATCATGTCCGCGCCTTCGTCCACAAAGGCCTGCCGCGCTATGGGGCCTGTGGTCACAGCCACGGTGAACAGCCCGGCGGCTATGCCGGCCCGCACGCCGAGCGGCGCGTTTTCTATCACTATGGCATGCGCAGCGTCAGTGCCGGCTATCGCAAGCCCGCGCATATACGGCTCGGGATGCGGCTTGCCGTGGGTCACATCGAGAGCGGTGATGCGGTCGGCCGCAGCGAACACGCCGGGATAGTCGCGGTCAATGCGCGAGATGACCGATGACTGTCCCGAGCCGGTCACAAGCACGCACCTCACGCCAGCACGCTGCAGCGAAGCGAGCATACGGTCAGCGCCAGGCATCAGCTCAACCTCGCCCATTTCGCGGAACAGCTGCGTCTTGCGGGCATAGAGCCGCTTCTTCTCCTCGTCGGGGAGTGTCAAGCCGCGCTCGCGCTGCATCACCAGGTCAATGGTCGCGCTGCCGGTCATACCTTCATAGCCGAAGAACTCGCCGGAGGTGACATTCACACCGATTTCAGCGAACATACGCTGCCACGCCAGTGCATGGTGAGGCATGGAGTCATACAGCACGCCGTCCATGTCGATGAGGGCGGCACGAAGCGGCGATGGGAACAGTCGGGTGTTATCTTGAGTCATGTCGTGGGTGTTGTCATTTCAGGTATACATCGGCGAGCCGCCGCACCTCGTCGGCAAGCATGGCGCGGAGTTCGGGCGGCTCGAGTGCCTCAACGTCAGCCCCGAGGCTCAGCAGTTCATGCACGAGCTCGTAGTTCAGCTTGAGGCGGTATGTGAATATGGAATAGTCCTGATGCACCTGCTCCTGCTGCGAATGGTGCAGCGGCAGCGCACGCAGGTATTTGGCCTGGCGTGGCGATGTGCGTATACGCACGTCGCGCACACTCGCATGCGACGAAGTTATGCCGATGATATCGGCAAAGAAGCCCTCGGGGCTTGTGCCTTCCGGCATCTCAAACTCCTCGCCGGTGAGCGTCATTTCCTTGACGCGGTCGAGGGCGTATGTGCGTATGCCGTGAGAGGGGGAGGCAGGGTCGTCCCCTTCCTTTAAGCCTACCATGTACCACCGCTGCTTGTACAGGCGGAGGAAATACGGGTGGTAGTGTATGTCACGCTCCACGCGCGAACGGTTGAAGCCGGCGTAAGAGAATATGATTTTCTCGTGGTGTGCCGCTGCCTCGATGGCTCGTGAGAGGAACTGCCGCGAGGAGGGCACGTCATCGACCATCACCATTGCCGCCGCGCTCTCGCCGCTCATGGCGGTACGCACAGCGTATGAATCGAGCAGCCAGTTGGAAAACGCCTTGTCGCGCATCCCGGCAGGACGCTTGACACGGTACTCGCCGTCCTTGCCGCACTCGATGTCGATGTGGAAGTTCTCCTCAATGGCGCGGCGGTAGTGGAAGAATGTACGCTCGGGTATGGGGTTGCCGTCGCTCAGGTGAGAGCGCATCCACAGCTGGTTGAGCCGCTCGCGTGAAATGCTGCCGTAGCGGGTTATTGTATCTACTATCCACACATACCGGGAGAAGAGGTCTCGTGCCATTTGCCTTGCGATTAGTTTTATTGGTCGGTTTGGTCAATATTGCATAGACGCACTTGCTGCCCCGAGCGTGGCGCAATCCCGCTTATGTCAAACGAGGCGTAAGTGCGGCGGTTGACGTATGCTCCATTTTCGGGGAGGTTCTCCCCCACCAGATAGCAGTCTACGGTCTCCTGTTCCAGAGTAGCCTCGTCGGCCACCATGGCGAAGCGCGTGTCGCGAGCGTTGCTCTGCACCGTGAGCTGCATATTCAGGTAGTCGCCCACGCGAGCGGCGGACAGCACTTTATAGCTGACTTGTCTCATGCGGCGTATCTCGTCCATAGAATATGCTTTGACCTTGCAATACGGTATCGCGGCGGCAGAGCATATCACCACCGGCACGGGGCGCAAAACGGTGTCTGCGGGGCTTGCCTGCCAGCAGACTACAATACGCTGCCCCTCCTTTGCTCCTTCAAGTGTCTGGCTGCTGCGCAGACGCACCAGAGGTGACGAGGGCGTGCGCTGTATGTCAAGCTGCGTGTCCTGCCCCTCGCCGGAAGTCACGACAGTGGCAAAGTCGGTGAAGCTGACAGGGGTGGGCTGCGGGGTGTCGTCGCCGTTGCAAGAAGCCAGCACAGCCAGCATCATACTGCACAGCAGTGTGCATATAACCCTATTATTCATTATCACCTTCATGCGCTTCATTGCCTATGTCATTATTGGTCTCCTCCACCGATGTAATCCGCCCGTCACGCATCGACACCACACGCTGCGCTATCGCCGCCAGTGCCGGGTCATGGGTCACGATGACAAATGTCTGCCCCAGCGAGCGGTTCAACTCTGCCATGAGGGCGAGTATCTCGTCGCGGTTCGCGCTGTCGAGGCTGCCCGTAGGCTCGTCGGCAAACACTATTTTGGGACGGTTGACCAGCGAGCGGGCTATCGCCACACGCTGCCTCTCGCCTCCCGACAGCTGCGCCGGCTTGTGCGAAGCGCGGTCTGCTATGCCGAGCATCTCGAACAGCTCGCCGGCCCGCGCCAACGCCTTCTGCCGCGACGCGCCGCCTATCATCGCCGGCAACGCAGCATTCTCGAGAGCCGTGAACTCGGGCAGCAGCTGGTGAAACTGGAATATGAAGCCGATGTTGGCGTTGCGGAACTCCGACAGGCGGCGGTCACGCAGCCTCGTCAGGTCAACGCCGTCATACAGCACCGTGCCTGAATCGGCGGCATCGAGCGTGCCTGCCACCTGCACCAGTGAGGTTTTGCCTGCGCCGCTCGGGCCCACTATCGCCATTATCTCTCCGTCGTGTATGGTCAGGTTAATATCGTCCAGCACACGCAGCGAGCCGTAACTCTTGTATATGTCATGCAGTTCTACCACAGTCGTCCTGATTGTTGCCACCGCGCCGGGCCACCGCCGCGAGGTCGTTAGTCACCTTTGCCGCCATGAATATGCCGAAAGTCGCCGGCAGCGGGGCGACAGTCCCGTATGATGTGCGCTTGTAGGCCGTGTCCACCTCGATGAGCGACGCTGTGTGCGGACGCTCCTTGCTTGCCACCACCGGCAGCGGGCGTCGCAGCCCCATGCGCTTCAGCCGCTGGCGCACCGCCCTTGCCAGACCGTCGTCGCGAGTCTCCCACAAGTCACAGTATACCACCTGCGAAGGGTCGGTGCGACCGCCCGCGCCCATCGACGAGATTACCCGTATCCTGTTCGTCAGGCAGCAAGCCAGCAGCGCGACTTTCGGGGCAACATTGTCTATGCAGTCCAGCACATAGTCATACCCCGGCGACAGCAGCTCCGCAGCATTGTCCGGGGTTACGGACATCTGCCGCATCTCGAAATCAACATCCGGGTTGATGCTCCGCGCCCTCTGGGCCATGACCTCGGTCTTTGCCATGCCCACAGTGTCGCAAGTAGCTATTATCTGGCGGTTAAGGTTGGTCACGTCCACCGCGTCGGCATCGACCGCAGTGACATGCCCCACGCCGCTGCGCACGAGCATCTCCACGGCATAGCCGCCTACACCGCCCACGCCCACCACCAGGACACGCGCCCGAGAGAGAGCATCGGCAGCGTCGTCGCCCAAAAGGCGGCGCGTGCGCTCATCCCACCGGGTGGAAGCATCAGCTGTCTCATCATTCATCATAGTGGCAAAATTAGCGAAAAAAAACGTCCCTGCCAAGCCCTACGCGTCCGCGCACACACCAAATAGCAGAAAAACACTGCCGACATTTGGTTATCACGGCAAAGGGTGTTAACTTTGCAGACAATTGTTAACACACGGAACAACGCAGACACGGCCTGACCGCCGCCGACGCACAAAAGAAAACCTAAAACCTATGTTCACTATCCAAAGCAAGCGTGAACTTGCACCCCGCATCACCGAGATGAAGGTGCTTGCCCCCAGGGTAGCCCATTCGGCCATGCCCGGACAGTTCGTGATAGTACGCACAGACGAGTTGGGAGAACGCATCCCCCTGACCATCTGCGACTATGACCGCGAAGCCGGCACCGTGACCATCGTCACACAGGCCATAGGCATCTCCTCGCAGAAAATATGCGACATGAACGCCGGAGACAGCTTCGCCGACTTCGCCGGCCCGCTCGGCCTCCCCTCCGACCTGACAGAACTCTCCGACGAGGAACTCAGCCGCCTCAACATCCTGTTCGTGGCTGGCGGCGTGGGCACTGCACCCGTCTACCCCCAGGCCAAATGGCTCGCCCAGCACGGCGTGAAAGCCGATGTGATAATCGGAGCAAAAACCAAGAGCCTCTTCACATACGTCGAGGAAATGCGTCAGGTGGCAAACGTGCACCTCTGCACCGACGACGGCTCTGAAGGCTTCCACGGCATGGTGACCGCTCTCATGGAACACCTCATCGAGAACGAAGGCCGCCGCTTCGACCGCTGCGTCGTCATCGGCCCGATGATCATGATGAAATTCGCGTCGCTCACCACCAAGAAGTACGGCATACCCACCATGGCATCGCTCAACGCCCTCATGGTGGACGGCACCGGAATGTGCGGCGCGTGCCGCGTTACCGTCGGCGGCAAGACCCGCTTCACATGCGTAGAAGGCCCCGAGTTTGACGCTCACCAGATAGACTTCGACGAGGCTATGCGCCGCCAAAACATGTACAAAGGCGTACCCAAGACAGACCCCGAAAAACATAAATGCAACTGCCATGGCTAACAAGATACCCCGCGTCCCCGTGCGCGAACAAGACCCGAAAGTCCGCGCAACCAATTTCGAAGAAGTATGCTACGGCTACGACGCCGACGAGGCACGCCTGGAGGCATCTCGTTGCCTGACTTGCCCCAAGCCCCACTGCGTGACACGCTGCCCGGTGCATATCGACATACCCTCATTCATCAAAAACGTCGCTGACGGCGACTTCCGCCAGGCTGCCCGCGTCATCTCTCGCGACAGCTCACTGCCCAGCGTCTGCGGCCGCGTATGTCCCCAGGAATCGCAATGCGAGGGCGCGTGCGTGCTCGGCATAAAGGGAGAACCCGTCGCTATCGGCAAGCTCGAGCGGTTCACCGGCGACTGGGCGATACAGAACGAGGAGGAAGCTCCCGAACTACCCGAGTGGAACGGCAAGAAAGTAGCCGTCGTAGGTTCAGGTCCTTCCGGCCTCGCTTGCGCCTCCGACCTTGCCCGCCTCGGCTACAAAGTCAAGATATTCGAGGCTCTGCACAAAGTGGGCGGCGTACTCGTATACGGCATACCCGAATTCCGCCTCCCCAAAGACCGCATCGTAGCCAAGGAGGTTGAAGCCGTTAAACGCCTCGGCGTGGAGATAGAGACAGACGTGATAATCGGGCGCACTGTCACCATTGACCAGCTCATGGACGATGAAGGCTACGATGCGATATTCATCGGCTCGGGCGCGGGACTGCCCCGCTTCATGGGCATTGACGGCGAAAACCTCAACGGCGTGTTCTCCGCCAACGAGTTCCTCACACGCGCCAACCTTATGAAGGCATACGACGACTGCTACGACACCCCAATATATACCGGCAACCGCGTAGTGGTAGTGGGCGGAGGCAACGTGGCCATGGACGCTGTACGCACAGCCAAACGCCTCGGCGCAGAAGCATTCATCGTATACCGCCGCAGCGAGGACGAGCTGCCGGCACGCCGCGAGGAAGTGCACCATGCCAAGGAGGAAGGCATCGAGTTCCGCATGCTCACCAACCCCGTGCGCATCAACGGCGACGACAAGGGCACTGTGCGCTCAATCTCCTGCATACGCATGGAACTCGGCGAACCCGACGCCTCTGGCCGCCGCAGCCCCGTACCCGTGGAGGGCAGCGAGTTTGAGATAGAATGTGACGTGGTGATAATGGCTCTCGGCACAAGCCCCAACCCCCTCATCAAGTCCACCACCAAAGGCCTCGACACAGACCGCAAAGGCTGCATCGTAGCCGATGAAGAAGGGCAGACCTCCCGTCCCGGCATCTTCGCCGGAGGCGACGCAGTGACCGGAGCAGCCACCGTAATCCTCGCCATGGGCGCAGGGCGACGCGCCGCAAAGGCCATCGACCAGTACCTGCAGCAGAAATAATCCGACCAGCAAAGACACGGCAGGGAGTACGCGACACATCGCCCCTCCCTGCCGCTAAAATAATAGCCATAATAGCTGTCATGGCTATTATAGCTATCTCTGGCCGCGTAAACAGGAAAGCCGCTGACATCACAAGCAAGTGATTGTCAACGGCTTTTCAGTGTGTCGGGGTGAAAGGATTCGAACCTTCGACCCCCTGCTCCCAAAGCAGGTGCGCTAACCGGACTGCGCTACGCCCCGATACCCTACTTTCAGATAGGCGGCGCAAATTTAGCAGTATTTTCTGACATACACAACTTTTGCCGCCGTTATCTGCATTTTTGCCTCGTGCGGGCGCGTGTACATTTGTACGGTAGCAGATTTTTTCGTAACTTTGTCAGACAATACAGACTGAACATTACTATTATGGCAATAGAAGAAGATAAGGAACTGAACGGCCAGTCCAGCCATTACCAGGCCGACAACATACAGGTGCTCGAGGGTCTCGAGGCGGTGCGCAAGCGGCCGTCAATGTACATCGGCGACATCTCGGAGCGCGGTCTGCACCATCTGGTATATGAAGTCGTGGACAACTCCATCGACGAGGCCCTGGCCGGATACGCCAACCACATAGACGTGACCATCACCGAGGACAATTCCATAAAGGTTGTGGACAACGGGCGCGGCATCCCGGTGGACATGCACGAGAAGATGCACAAGCCCGCCCTTGAGGTCGTGCTGACGGTGCTGCACGCCGGTGGCAAGTTCAACAAGGGAGCGTACAAGGTCGCCGGAGGCCTGCACGGCGTGGGCGTAAGCTGCGTAAACGCGCTGTCGGACTACCTGCGTGCCGAGATACACCGCGAAGGCAAGATATACATGCAGGAGTACGCTTTCGGCAAGCCCACATGCGAGCTGAAAGTGATCGGCGACACTGACCGCACCGGAACGACCATCATCTTCCACCCGGACGGCTCGATTTTCACCCAGACCGTCTACAGCTATGACATACTCGCCAACCGTCTGCGCGACCTGGCATACCTGAACGCCGGCATAACGCTGACGCTCACCGACATGCGCGAGCGAGACGAGCAGGGTGTCCCCAGACATGACCGCTTCCACAGCGACGAGGGGCTGAAGGAGTTTGTCCGCTATATCGATGCCGGCAAGGAGCATCTCATAAACGATGTCATACACATCGTCACAGAACGCAACGGCGTGCCCGTGGAGGTGGCGATGACATACAACTCCTCGTTCAACGAGAACGTGTTCACTTTCGTCAACAACATCAACACTATCGAAGGCGGCACCCACCTGGCGGGCTTCCGCCGCGGACTGACATTGACTCTAAACAAATATGCCGAAGACAACCACCTGCTCGACAAGCTGAAAATAAAGCTTTCCAAGGAGGACTTCCGCGACGGCCTGACCGCCGTGGTTTCTGTCAAGGTGGCTGAGCCGCAGTTCGAGGGACAGACAAAGACCAAGCTGGGCAACAGCGAAGTCGGAGGCGCAGTGCAGTCTGCCGTGAGCGAGGCTCTGCGCAATTACCTCGAAGAGAACCCGAAACAAGCCAAGGCTATAGTTGAAAAGGTCGTGACAGCGGCACAGGCACGCCACGCGGCATACAACGCACGCATGAAGGTGCAGCGCAAGTCGCCGCTGAGCAGCGGAGGCCTTCCCGGCAAGCTGGCCGACTGCAAGAGCCGCGACGCTGCGGAGTGCGAGCTGTTCCTGGTCGAGGGAGACTCGGCAGGCGGCAGCGCAAAGACCGGCCGCAACCCGAAATACCAGGCCATTCTGCCGCTGCGAGGCAAGATCCTCAACGTCGAGAAGGCCATGGACCACAAGGTGTTTGAGTCTGAATCTATCTGCAACATATTCAATGCACTGGGAGTGACCATCGGAACGGCTAACGACCCTAAGGAAGCCGACGTGTCAAAGCTGCGCTACCACAAGGTAATCATCATGACCGATGCCGATGTGGACGGAGCGCACATCGCCACGCTGCTGATGACATTCTTCTTCCGCCGCATACGCCCGATTATAGACAACGGATACCTATACCTCGCCACTCCGCCGCTATACAAATGCTCCGCCAAGGGCAAGAAAGTGACGGAATACGCATGGAACGACCAGCAGGTGCAGAAGTTCATCGACACGCATTGCGGCAGCGACCGCAACCGCCTGACGCTGCAGCGATACAAAGGTCTCGGCGAGATGAGCGCAGACCAGCTGTGGGAAACAACCATGGACCCGGAAAACCGCATACTCAAGAAAGTCACGCTGACCGACGCTGTCGAGGCTGACCGCATCTTCTCAATGCTCATGGGCGAGGACGTAGGGCCGCGCCGCCAGTTCATCGAGGAGCATGCCACCTACGCCAACATCGACGCATAAGCAACCCGGACACACCCGACCGTGAAGGCAGACATCCAAGGCACAGAGCATCACCGCCGCCGCGCACAGCTGCGAGACAGGCTGCGGCAGCGCGTCAAAATACACCGCGAGGGCACGAACATACTAATCGTGCTCGCGCTGATGCTCATTGCCGTTAACGTCCCGGCGTGGATATACCTGCCGCCGCTGGTGCTTCCGCCGCTATGCTCCCTCGTCTCCGTGGTGACTTACGGCTTCATATTCAACTTCTTCCGCTGCCCCACGCGCAAATACCGCGGGCGGCGCGAGGACATGGTCATCAGTTCCGTTGACGGCCGCGTCGTAGCCATAGAGCGAGTTGAGGAGAGCGAGTACCTGAAAGGGGAAGCCGTGATGGTGTCGGTGTTCATGTCGCCGCTGAACGTGCACGCCAACTGGTACCCGCTCGACGGCGATGTCGAATATGTCCGCCATCACCGGGGGCGCTTCCTCTCGGCATACCTGCCCAAGGCAAGCACCGACAACGAACGGAGCACCGTAGGCATACGCGACCCTAAGGGGCGGCGCATCACCGTCCGCCAGATTGCCGGCGCGATGGCCCGGCGCATAGTGACGTATGCCCGCAAGGGGAACAAGGCAAGCATCGACAACCACCTCGGTTTCATCAAGTTCGGCTCGCGGGTAGACATCTACCTGCCAACAGATGCCGAGATACTCATAAACATCGGCGACAAGGTGAGCGGCGGGCTGACACCCCTCGCCCGCTTCGCCGCTGCACAGTGACACCCGCGCCCCTCTGCGGCGCGACCAAACGTCTGCGACTATGAACATACTGGTACGCAACATACCCAACACGATAACGTGCATCAACCTCATCGCCGGATGCCTCGCAATAATCTGCGCAATGTCCCCGGACACCTGCTGCGCAGGTCTCAGTTGTCGGCATTGGGCTTATATATGTATAGGCATCGCCGCTGTCGCCGACTTCTGTGACGGGCTGGCAGCACGCCTGCTGCACGCTTACTCCCCGATGGGGAAGGAACTCGACTCGCTGTGCGACCTGGTGAGCTTCGGCGTTGCGCCGGCCATGTTAGCCTACCAGTGCATGAAGGCCGCGCCAGAGACCGCTACCCTCGCGCCAGCAGCAATTTTCATAGCTGTCTGCGGCGCGTTGCGCCTCGCACGCTTCAATGTGGACGAGCGGCAGACCTCCTCGTTCATTGGGCTGCCGATACCTGCAAATGCCATTTTCTGGATAGGACTGACCGAAATCATCGGCGGCAACGCAGCTTCGCTGGGACTTATCCCCTCGCTGCTCATTATCATAGCAGCGAGCCTCCTTATGGTACTGCCTTTGCCCATGTTCTCCCTCAAGTTCAAGAACCTGCGCTGGCAGGGCAACCGCATCCGCTGGATAATGATAGCAGCAGCCATTGTCCTCACAGCAACCCTCGGCGTGGGAGGACTGATGTGGGTGATAGTGGCATACCTGCTGCTCTCGATAGCAAACAACATTAGCACCAAACAAATCAACAACAAGCCATGACAGTGTTTATAATACTGATACTTATACCATTGGCTCTATGGCTGCTGCGTCCGCTGATACGGAAATGGATATACCGCACCTTAGAGCGCAAGGTCGAGGATATGTTTTGCAAGGCAACGGGAATGCCTCCTCACGACAAGAAACAGCGCAGCAACAACGCGGCGGATGATGACACCTCATACAGCGCCGGCTACCGCACGTCGTCGCACCATGCCGACTACGGTTACGAGCAGCACGACGGACCGATAATACCGCGTGAATATGCCGAAGACGTGGAGTTCACGGAATACCGCGACTACAGCAGCGACACATCCATACGCACCAGCGACACCGGGGAAGAGAGCATCATAATCGAAAAGCAAGTGACAGACGTGCAATGGGAAGAAATCAAGGACAAGTAAGACAGACACACGACATGAACAGCAAGGCACGGACACTGTACGTCAGCGACCTCGACGGCACGCTGCTCAACACCAGCTCCGTGGTAAGCCCACGCAGCCGCGAGATGCTCAACCGCGCTATAGCGGACGGTGCGCTTTTCACAGTAGCCACAGCTCGCACTCCTGCGACCGTCAGCACGCTGCTTGACGGCATACACATGACCCTGCCGGCCGTGGTAATGACGGGTGCCGCCCTATGGGATGCTTCGACAGGCATTTACTCCGACATATACGGCATACCTGCCGACACCGTCAGGGGAATGGTGGAGATATACCGCGAATGCGGCACTCCGACTTTCATATACCGTCTCGTGAACGGCAAAATCGAGATATACCACTACGGCGAAATGTCAGAAACAGAGCGGCAGTTCCTCGCCGAGCGCATCGACAACCCATACAAGCATTTTGAGAGCCTCGACTGCCAGCCCGACGGCGTGCCTAACTGCCTCGAAGACGTGGTGCTATTCTACGCCATGCAGCCCGACGACAAGGCTCGCGCCGCATACGAGCGCATCAAGACCCTGCCGGTCACGCCGCTTTGCTACCACGACATATTCGGGCCGGAAACGTCAATAGTCGAAGTGTTCGGACCGCAGACCACCAAGGCCAACGCCGTCCGCCGCCTCGCCCGGAACATCGGCGCGGAGAGGATAATCTCCTTCGGCGACAACGTCAACGACCTGCCGCTAATGGAGATAGCAGACGTGGCAGTAGCCGTGGGCAACGCCGTGCCCGAAGCCCGGCAGGCTGCCGACATCGTTATCGACACAAACGACACCGATGCCGTGGCACGGTTCATTCTCGACGACATGAACAGACAGCAATGAGGATAGTCTACGACAAACGCCAGCTATGGAAATTCCTTTTCCTCGCCCTTGCGCTCGCAGCGGTGACGGCGTTCCTGCTCATCTCCAACAACCTCGTCAAACAGCTCGCCCGTCAGGAACGCGAGCGGATGAACATCTGGGCAAAGGCTACCGAAAAACTCGCTTCATCAAGCGACGATGCCGACTTCGAATTCATTCTCGAAATCATACAGCAAAACAACACAATTCCCGTCATGGTCGCCGACAGCCGGGGCAACATCACCGAATTTCGCAACTTTGACCTACCCGACCATGCCGACCATGACAAGATAAGCTATTTCGAACTCTCCGACACCAACAAGGAGTATCTGCAGAAACGCCTCGCCAAAATGTGCAACGGCAAGTCGATAGCAGCAGCCGCCGCCACCTCAGACCACTTCATCGAGGTAAAAGGGTTTGAGAACACGAGACAGTACATAGTCTACGAAGACTCTATACTCCTGCGCCGCCTCAGCCAGTTCCCGTATATTCAGCTTGTGATAATGATAGTCGTGGCTTTCGTTATTTACGGCATTTTCGTATATACCAAGCGGGCAGAACAAAACCGCGTGTGGGTGGGACTCTGCAAGGAAACCGCGCACCAGCTCGGCACCCCAATATCCTCGCTCATGGCATGGTCACAATACCTCGAAGCCACAGGCACCGACCGCGACACCGTTTCCGAAATCGACAAGGACGTGCGCCGGCTATCCATGATTGCCGAGAGGTTCTCCAAAATCGGCTCGCGCCCCGACATGGAACTCGAATACATCAACGAGGCTACTGTCCGAGGCCTGGAATACATGAGCAGCCGACTCTCCGGAAAGGTCATCATGGAACTGCACCCCAGCGAAGACGACCACCCCGTCATGATTTCCCCTCCACTCTTCGCATGGGTGCTCGAGAACCTGACCAAGAACGCCGTGGACGCTATGGACGGCGAGGGACGCATCGACATCGTCACCGGCAGCGAAAAGAACTTCGCATACATCGACGTGACAGACACCGGAAAGGGCATCGCACGCAAGAACTTCCGCAATGTCTTCAATGCCGGCTACACCACCAAGAAACGCGGCTGGGGACTTGGGCTGACACTCGTCAAACGCATCATCGAGGACTACCACCGTGGACGCATATACGTCAAGGACTCCGAACCCGGTGTAGGCACTACATTCCGCATCGAGATACCCCTCGCCACCTGACCCGAATCGCCGTCCAACACCCACTATCGGCTCATTTCAACCCCCAAAACCGCATTTATCAGCTCAAATTGAGCCGATAAACCACCAAAAAGCACTACCTTTGAGCCGATAAAACCCATACGGCATGAACACAGACATACAGATACTGCAATTTTTGCACTACCACCCGCTGTCAAGCCGAGCGGAAATAACCAGCGGCATTGCAGACACGCCAAGCGACAGCACCATGAAAAGGCTGCTCGCCGCAGTCGTCAAAAATGGGCAAGCTGAAGCCGTCGGCAGAGGCCCGGCTGTCAGGTACCGCCTTACTCCGCAAGCACAGCTGACCATGCCACTCGATATGGCGACCTATTTCGACAAAGACATCGACGATCGCGAAATACAACAGTTCTTCAACTTCGACCTCATACGCGACATTCTCCCAAATGTGGAGCTGTTCACTTCTGAAGAGATGTCAGAACTCCGTGCCGCTCAAGAAAAATTCGAGCGAAACACCACCAATATGACCGAGACTGAATACCGCAAAGAGATGGAACGCCTCGGAGTAGACCTGTCCTGGAAATCATCGCAAATCGAAGGCAATACTTATTCCCTGCTGGAAACAGAACGGCTGTTGCGCGACAGGCTGACAGCATCGGGCAAGACCAAGGAGGAAGCAATAATGCTGCTCAACCACAAGGACACCCTCGACTTCGTACTTGACACGCCGGACTACATGCAGCAGCTCACCGTACACCGCATAGAAGACATCCACGCCCTCCTGACCAAAGACCTCGGCGTAGACCGCAATATACGTCACCGCCGTGTCGGCATAACCGGAACAAACTACCGCCCGCTCGACAACGAGTTCCAGATAAGGGAAGCCCTCGAAGACACATGCTCACTGGTCAACGGCAAGGAGAACATATTTGAAAAGGCTATGCTCTCCCTCGTACTGCTGTCATACATCCAGGCTTTCGCCGACGGCAATAAACGCACTGCGCGGATAACGAGTAACGCCATACTGATAGCCAACGGATACTGCCCTATCTCATTCCGCACCGTAGACTCAATAGACTACAAAAAGGCAATGCTGATGTTCTACGAACAGAACAATATCGCCGCCTTCAAACGCATATTCGTCGAGCAGTTCCTATTTGCTGTAGAAACCTATTTCTGACGCAAACGCTACGGCAGACGTGTAAAAAGTTACGGAGATTATCATCATTCTCCGTAACTTTTTACACGACACATTCGATATTCTCAACTCATTGATGTAACTTTGCAGCGCAAAACAATTCACTGACCAAATCATCATGAAAACATCTCCGTCAAGAATACTGTTGCGCGGACTTCTCGCCGCCGCAATCTGCCTCCCCTCGCTCGCGGCACATGCCGTAACTGATGAGGAATGGGACCACGCACGCGCCGTGGCAGCCCAAGTCTACCTGCGTTACACCAACGACAAGTCGGACTACCTCGACGGCAAAAAAGCAAAGTCTACAAAGGAACTGCGCTCTATGGTCGAAGGACACCAAGCCGATGCGGACAACCTCAAGCAGTTCCTCGCAGCTCCCGTCAGCAAGGACTACCCCTCTTGGGGCAAGGAGCAACTCGTAAACTATTGGAGCAAGACTTTCTTCCAAAACGCCAACCTAAGCAAAAAGGCGGAACAGAGCCGCAACAATACTATCAAAGCCCGCATCAGCACGATGTCGGTCACTGAACCCTCTGCGGCAAAGCCCGAACCAGAGGAACAGCCGCAGGAGCAAGAGCCGCAAACTGCACCGACCGAACAGACCGTTGCACAAGAAGCCCCAGTTCAGGCTGTTGACTCCTCTTCGGCAGAAACATCAGCCGAAGAAGAGGTGGCGCAAGCAGACCAGGGCTCAACAAGCACCTGGATTTACGTCGTCCTGCTCATCGTCCTCATCGGCATCGTCATCTGGCTCGTGCTATACGCAATGCGTGCTATGAAAGGTCCAGAGCAACAACAGTCATCTCCCGAAAAGCGGAAGAAAGCCGAACCCTCGGAGCAGGAAGAGAAATATGCTCCACAACCAGAGCCTTCATACGCTCCTTCCGCTGCTGCCGATACCGGGATCGAGGAGATGCAAGCACGCTATGCCAACACCATTGCAGCCAAGAATGAGGAGATCGAGCGTCTGCGACGCGCCCTCGACAACAGCCGAGCCGCCGAGCAGGAAGCCCGCTCACAAGCAGACCAGCTCAATTCCCGCATCAGCCAGCTGCAACAGCAATTGCAGTCCATGCGTGAAAAATCCGCAGAGCCTGCCGCTATGCCGCGACAAGCGCCGACACGCCAGCAGCCGGCACAGGGTGCTGAAAAGGTTATCTACCTCGGCCGCGCTAACCGCAACCGCGTTTTCGTCCGCGCAGACCGACAGGTGACTCCCGGCAAGACCGTGTACCGCCTCACAACCACCAATGGGCTGACGGGGTCATTCACAGTCGAGTCTGACCCCTCGGTCGTGGCTCTTGTGTCGCTCGACGCACAGACCACACTATACGGTGCGTGTGAAGCCCCCTCTCTCGCCGGCGCAGAGTCCTGCTCTCGCATAGTCACCGACACTGCCGGCTCCGCCATTTTCGAGGACAACTGCTGGAAGGTACTGCACCCAGCAGCTATCCACCTCGAATGACATTACAGCCATGCCGCATACCAGCGGTGACAGCTTCACTTATATCCGTCCAGCACACATTTATTCAAGCGCAGGGCGGCTTTTTTACACCCAAAAACCAACCGCGACAAAATTTTTCGGCTCAGCAGAAATTTTACACTAACAACACTTGCTCATTCCTAAAACTTTTTATAACTTTACAGCCGAAAACATTCAACGATAGGCGCAAGTGGCAGAGAATGTCACCAAAGCCACTGATAACGGGACAGTTATATGAACAAAACCCTAATAAACAGCTTGGATTTCACCTCGCTCCCGCTGGGGATAGCCGGGGTAGTGGCAGGAGCTGCGACAGCTGCACTGCAAGGCTTTTTCGACATGACAGCATTCCTGTTGTGCCTCTCTTTCGCAATACTCATACAGCTGACGAGCAACCTCCTTTTCGTCAGTGCATTCATAGCCCAAGGAGGCGACATCGGCGCGGAATACTTTGAGGCATACACTCAGACACGCCCATACAACGGCGTAGGGCATCTCCTGCGCAAATACATCATGTCTCTCGGCACACTTGCACTCGCCGCAGCCGCAGCAATATGGTATATCGGAGGATGGTGGGTTCTTATCCCAGGCGCAATGCTGTTAATTCACATTGTGTTCTCATGCCTCGGCACAAAGCACATAGCACGCTCACCTATTTCAACGATACTTGTGCTCCTGACATTTGGTCCGGTAGCGGTCATCTCAACAACATATCTTATGGCTCGGCACTCTGCCATAACAGGGCTTACCGACTACGACATGGGACCGTCAATATTTGCCGCCATAATAATCGGGCTGTACGCCTGCAGCTCGCACATCATGTACAACTACCAGGCATTTGACACCGACTGGCAATACAACAAACACTCTCTGGTAAACATTATGGGCAAACCGGGCGGGCGCATCGTGCTGATGCTAAACTCCGCAATAGCTGTGCTTGTAACCGTTGTCGCATCACTGATATACCCGGTGCAGATGCAATGGATACCTGTGGGGATATTTGCTGTCGGCATACTGCTGTCTGCCGCGACAGCATACTATATGCAGAAGCTGAAAAGAGGCAAGTACCTGCTGCTCACCTCGCTCTTCAACACAGGCATCCTGCTCCTCGCCACGCTGCTCTTCATCGACTTCTACATCTCTGACCTGCAGAACGCCGAGAACAATTTCTTCTTCCGCTTCTGACCTCAGCTGCGCAGTGACACAGCGTGCCGCACGCGAAGGACAAATCACACTAAATCAACCGATTGTTATCACCACCAGAGTTCTACGAACACTCCGAGTTATCGGGGAATACTCCAACCGTTCGGGCAACAAAAAAGCAGGTGAACAAACTGTTTCACCTGCTTGTCGGGGTGAGAAGACTCGAACTTCCGACCTCTACGTCCCGAACGTAGCGCGCTAACCAACTGTGCTACACCCCGAGTGCCTAAGCGACTGCAAAGTTAATACCTTTTTCCCGACCACGCAAATATCAGCCGCATTTTTTGTTTTTTCTTTTTGGCTGCGCCTCAGAAATGCGTATAGTTGACCAGCCGGATGTCCCCCTCTGTGCTTTCCAGCTCGCCGGTATAGACTATCGTCCGACGCTTCACATCAGCCTTGACCCAGTCGCCTACGCGCCGCAACGCTCGCTCGAAGCTGCGATTGTAGGTCATCGCGCTCTTCACCTCAACAGCCTCCACACCGTCGCCGCTGCACAACAGTATGTCTATCTCGTTCTGGTTCGAATCGCGGTAGAAATACAGGTTGCCGTCCTTGCCCTCATTGAGGCGGCGTTTCAGGCACTCAGTCACAATGAGGTTCTCAAACAGATGCCCGCGCATGCTGTGAAACGCAAGCTGCTCCTTCGACTCAATGCCGAGCAACGCGCACGCCAGTCCTGTGTCGCAGAAATACATTTTCGGCGACTTGGTCAGCCGCTTGTTGCTGTTCTCGTGATACGGCGGCATGAGATAGATGATGTATGACGCTTGCAGTATCGAAATCCACGACTGTATCGTCTTGGACGTGACACCGACTTCGCCGGCAAGGTCGCTGGCGTTGAACACCGAGCCGATACGCCCGGCACACAGCCGCAGGAACGTGTTGAACTGCAGCATGTCCTTCACAGCAAGCAGGTCACGCACGTCTCGCTCCAGGTATGTGCGCACGTATGCCGGATACAAGAACTTCGGGACATTGCTTCCGCTGCACACCGCCGGGTAAAGTCCGCCATACATCAAACCGTCAGCATCTCGCACATATTCCGTGTCACCAAGTTCTGCATACGACAGCGGCAGGAGTTCGAACACGCCAGTGCGCCCTGCCAGCGACTGCGACACGTTGCGAAGCAGCGAGAAATTGGAACTTCCCGAAAGGATGAACCTCCGCGACGGGTCACTGTCAACTATCCCCTGAATGTACGACAGCAGCTGCGGCACGTTCTGCACCTCATCGAGCATCATCCCCTCAGCGTGCAGGTTCAGGAAACGCACTGGGTCTTCCATGGCAAAATCCCGCGTGTCAGGGTTCTCCAATGAATAATACGTCAGATGCTCAAACAGATGCCGCAGCATGGTCGTCTTGCCAGACTGCCGTGGCCCGGTCACTGTTATTACGGGGAAATAGCGAGCTGCCTCACGGACAGTCGCCTCCATGTCCCGGTGTATATATTTCGCCTCCATAAGTTATGCAGATTTGGAATGACACTCCAAAATTACATAGATTTTCCGACGCTTGCAATACAGCAGGCACACACCGCGCAGCAACTAATTATATGTTATGCAGCAGAAAACCGCCAGCACGAACCGCAATTTACAACAATTTACCTTTCGGGGGGAGATAATTCGGCAGATGTTCAATAACTTTGCGTTGGCAAGTTGTAGCCGCCAAAACCACAACCGCGACTTCTGGCAGCTTCAGCAAGCAATGTCACATTTAACATTCCAGCATTGAGAAATCAAGGGGCATTTGATATATCTCATCAGAAACCATGAAACAAGACGCTAATGATACACATAGCAATCTCACGGCAATACGCGGTCGTAATCAATGATCCTGACGACATCAAGGTCTACAGCATCTATGACGATGACGGCACACAGATGCGCCGTATCGCCGACGAACTCGGAATGGCATACCCTCCCGACTGCACAGCGGAACAGCTGGCAGAAATGCTGCTTGACGAGTTTGCCCTCGCCAACGGGAAGATGCTGGAACACGGCGACTTCGCAATAGCCAAGCGCGGCGACGGCATTTGCCGCCTGTACACTCTTGCAGAAGACGCTCGCGCTACCCTGCTCGACTATGCCTCACACGTTGACCTGGGCGACTGCTCAGAACAAAGCAATTACCTGATAGCAAGCCGCATCGTGGACAAAATCGGCCTCGGCAAACGAATGGGTTCGCTTTTCAGTTTTGCGACCAAAGAGGGACGAGAAGCATACTTTGAGCGCGAGCTGGGCGCGGAAGTCGTCATACGCCAGTTCGAGGAGGACGTGATGGGACGACACAACCCGGCGATACTCATAGACCCCGACAACCGCTGCACACGCGAGCGCATAGAGGCGATATGCCTTTCGGGCGGGGACGTGATGTACATCGACATCGCCGTCTGCGAGGACAACGAGGCTGACCGCATACTCCGCTCAATAGCGCGGCGCTTCGGCACTGCCGACATCGACCCGGACTTCTGCGGCGTATTTTTCAACAACTGCGTCCGCGTGCCCGAAGTGGAAGGGCGCGAAAAGGTGGAAGAGCTGATACGCACAGCACTGTCAGGCGGCAAGATGCAGATACTTGACGCTGAGATAGACTTCAGCAAAATGGCAGTGGCGGCACGCAGCCGCAAATTCCCGCCATACCTCGACAAGGGCATCTGCGAGACATACACAATAACCGAATATTCAAAACTCTCTAAATAACAAGCCAATGGCAAAATTCGTCATTAATGAAACGACCACAGTCGCCGACCTGAAACAGCAGTTTCGGGACTTGGTAGGCGGCACACTCCGCGTCTACAAAGGCGGCAGCCAAGCAGACCCTAATGTAACACTCGTGTCGCTGGGTGCAATCCCTGGCACTTTCGAGTGCCGGACAAGCCTCACCGTGGGCAGCTTCGAGAAATCGATGCTTCAAGAGCGCAACCTCAAGGTGAAAGTATACCCGGCAGACGACTGGGTGAAAGTGCTTGACGGCATCACGCTGTCGGGAGTGAAAGACATACCTAAGCAGACCACACGCAAACAGATGCTGGATTCCGTGGCATACAAGCGCGAAAAGGACAGCGCACTCCCCCTCCCGGCAATAGTCGAAGCCGACATCCGCCAGTGGCTCGATGAAACAGTGATAAATCCCAAGAAAGACAAGACCGACAAAATAAAACTGTTCCACAACGAGCTCGACATGCAGGTTGACCTCACGATATACCTGCGTAATACCGGCAAGTATGATGAGATACAGACTGAGTACTTCATCGACAAGGAAGTCCTGCCGGACGGCACGAACGGAAACGTATGGGAGCGGCATTTCAACCTCGACATCGTGCTGTGCCGTGGCGACGAGTGGTTCGTCATCGAGATGAAATACAAAACCACTGCAATGGACGAGGAAGAAAGCGAGCGTTTCGGAGAGAAGGTTGATTTCGCCACGCTCAAGAACCAGGGAGCTACCAACTACGGCATGTACGGTTTTTGGAAGGACGTGCGCCGCATCGAGATTGTCAAGCAACGTTTCAGCGGTGTTGTCGGCGGCATCGCCTTGTTCGTCACCAACGATGAGAAATACTGGGAAGGGCATAAACGCGAAGACGCAGGCTACGCGAATTTCTCGATGGCTCAAGGCAGCCATGGACCAGAAATGAAGTGGACTGGCAAGTGCGAAAAAGAGAACGACAAAAAGGAACACCACGAGTTCACACTCGAACATTCATACAATGTAGAGTGGAGCAGAGAGGGAACAAGCGGCTTCCGCTATGTAATCCTCCAAGTTCCGCCCGCCGAGGATAAATAATGACCTCACATCTCACATAAAGCCCCTAAGGTCCTTGTGGCCTTAGGGGCTTTATCTATCCCGAGATCTCGGAGGTCTCGGAGAGCTCTGACCAGGGATGAGGGAGGAGGATTATTCGGGAAGGGTGTCGTCTTCGTCGTCAGTGGCAGACTCGAGGCGCAGCAGCTTTCCGCCGCCGCGCTTGCTGACCTGCGGGTTGCCTTTGTAGTATATCTTGGTCGAGCCGATGCCTTTGACGTTCAGGCCAAAGCGCGGCCAGCAACCTATCGTGCCGCCGCCGAGGATTGAGCATTTCACATTCTCGCTCATCAGCTCGTCGGCCTGTATCAGCCCTGTACCTACCATCTTGAACTTCGCGTTGCTGCACTCGCCGTTTACGGAGATAGTGCCGTTGCCGGTGTTGAGAAAACACTCGACATCCGTAGCGCGGATGTTGTCCACTATCAGCCGTCCGTTGCCTATCAGCTCCGCCTTGAATTTCGGGCAGGGCTTCACGCTGCGTATGTAGAGCGTGCTGTCGCTGTCGTTCTGCGCGTCAGAGAGGAACTCCGAATACACATACAGCGTAGGCAGGCCCTTCATGACTCTCATCTGCGGCAGCGTCTCGACCTTGAGCGTACCGTTGTTGTTTGACACGATGAAGAAATCCGCCATCTCCTTCGGTGCGCGGAAGACCGCCATGCCGGCCGAGTCGAGGCTTGCCGTATAGACCACATTTACATTGTTGACCACACGCAGCTTGCTGAAGCTGCCGGTTTTCAGTTCATAGTCATACACATCAGAGTCTGCCTTTGCCTGTCCGACGCATACAGCGGACAGCAACGCCAGCAACAATATACCGTTCCACTTTCTCATGGCTGCAATAGATTTGAATTATACCTGTTGATAATATTTTTCTGCGATTTCATCGAAGATTTCGAGTATCTCGGCCTCGGTTTCCGCACGCAGCATGCGTATGCGCGTAGGGCGGAAATCAGGCAGTCCCTTGAACAGCGGCGAGGCTGCAAGGTGGCGGCGTATGTGCAGTATGCCACGGTACTCGTCGATGCGCTGTATGCTCTCACGCACCTGGCGGCGAAGCAGCGACATTTTCTCCGGCACGCTGAGGGGGGTATAGCTGCCATGGGCAAGATACTCGGTCACGTCATGAAATATCCACGGTGTTCCGAAAGAGGCACGGCCTATCATGATGCCGTCCACGCCATACGTGTCGAAAGCGGCGGCAGCACCCTCGGGGGTAGTTATGTCTCCGTTGCCTATCACCGGTATCTCCATGCGCGGGTCGGCCTTTAGGCGGCCTATCAGTTCCCAGTCGGCAGAGCCGGTGTACATCTGGCTGCGGGTGCGGCCGTGGACGGTAATCGCCTTTATGCCGCAGTCCTGAAGCTGCGGCCCGAGGTCGCATATTATCTTGTTCTCGCAGTCCCAGCCCAGCCGGGTCTTGACAGTCACCGGTATGCTCACGGCATCGACTACGCGCCGCGTTATGTCGAGCATTTTCGGTATGTCACGCAGCATGCCCGCGCCCGCGCCCTTGGAGGCGACACGCTTGACGGGACAGCCGAAGTTGATGTCGAGGACATCAGGCCCGGCCTGTTCCACTATACTGGCAGCCTCAACCATAGCATCGGTGTCACGCCCGTAAATCTGTATAGCCACAGGACGCTCGCGGTCGTCAATGGTCAGCTTGCGCACGGTGGAATCGATGTTTCGTATCAACGCCTCTGCGCTCACGAACTCGGTATAGACCATCGCCGCACCCATCTCGCGGCATATCAGCCGGAACGACGGGTCGGTGACATCCTCCATCGGCGCAAGGAACACCGGGCGGCTACCAAATTCAACACTGCCTATTTTCATAACTGTCTGCAAATTTAGGGATTAAAATCTGACGAACAACATCAATACGCTATATAGAACAACTTTCACGCCTCTGTTGCCAACACCGTGCGTCAACAAATCGTCAGCGATGAGAACCCGGAAGCGAGCAACGCCTCAGCAACGGCACGCACCTGCTCCGCCGTGACCGCCATGATGCGTTCCGAAGTCCACTGCGCATCGTGTATCTCACCGTAATACAACAGGCTCTTCCCCATCGCCATTGCCACCGACTCGCGGTTGTCCGTGCCGAGGAGCAGCTGTCCGGCATACTGGCGGCGTATGCGGTCGAATTTCACCGGTGAAATCGGCTTTTCCGCGAGCGTTTCGAGTTCGCGCATCACGAGGCGGCGGCACTTCTCGACATGGCTGTGATCAGAGCCGAAATACACCTGCATCAGCCCGCAGTCGCTCATCAGGGCAACGGTGCTGTCAACGGTGTACACATATCCGCGACGCTCGCGCAGCTCCTGGTTAAGCCGTGAGTTCATGCACGGTCCGCCGAGGTAATTGTTGAGCAGGAAGAGCGGGAAACGCTCGTCGGCATCGCGGTTGCATACGCGCACACCCATGAGCGTATGCGACTGGAAACCGCCTCGGTCGCGTTTCTCGGCGAAAGGCGCTGCCAGCGGCGGTGTCTGCCGCCCCGAATCACGCCGCGAGAGGCGCAACGCTCCGAAATGCTTCTCCGCAAGACGCTCTATGGTATGCAGCGGCGAGGGGTCTTCCACATACAGCACCATATTGTCGGGGGTGTAAAAATCCTCGATGAAACCGCGACAATCCGCGCCTGTGAGGGCATGGACGCTGTCGGTGCTTCCGAGTATGTTGTGAGCCATCGGCGAGCCGGCATACACCAGTTCCTCAAACTCGTCATAGACAGCGTCAGAGGGGGAATCGAGATATGACTTTATCTCCTCGCAGACCACCTCGCGCTCACGCTCGAGTTCCTCGGCGGGGAATGTGGAATAGCGCACCAGGTCGGAAATGAGTTCCAATGCCCGTGCCGGCTCGCCGGCAGGAGCAGCCGTGTACACGACTGTTTCCTCCTTGCTGGTGTACGCATTCAGCTCGCCGCCGATGCTCTCCATGCGGTTTGAGATGTGCCAGCTGCTGCGGTGGCGCGTACCCTTGAAAATAGTGTGTTCCACGAAATGCGCCAGTCCGTGCAGGGCTGCTCCCTCGTCGCGGCTGCCCGCGCCGACCACGATGCCTATGTAGCTGACCGCACCCATGCGGCGGCGGTGCACACAAGTCAGCCCGCCAGAAAGACGGAATACGTTATATTGCTCTGTTTCAGAATTGTTTACTGCCTTCATACAGCATATATTTGGAACTGCAAAATTACTATTTTTCAGCGGCGTCTGCAATACGCCCGAGCGCAGCCACGCAAATAAATCGACCTAAAAACGCGGCATAGTTTGCGAGTGTTGAATATTTTTGCTAACTTAGCCCTCACAACCTATTTTGCGTCAAATACATACCCCTTACGACTATGAGAATTGCTCTCTGCATAGCCCTTGTCGCCGCCGCTGCGATGCTGGCCGCGTGTTCCGGCAAGCAGCACACACGCAACGCCAACATACCCACCGAGGAGCTGCGCCAGCTGAACGAGGTCATCGCCGATGCCCCCAAGTACCGCAACGCCGTGCGGCAATACATAGACTCCGTAGACCAGCTCGCTGACAAGAACCCTGACCCGGCCAAGGCTGCGGAGATATACAACAACCTGACACACAAGATAAGCGTAATGGAGGCTGACTCCGCCATTGACTACGCAAACAAGGCCATCGCCACCGCCCGGCGTTCCGGCAACGACTCTATACTGACTTCTGCCCGCATTTCGCGCCTCAGCGCACTCACCTCTGCCGGCATTTTCAACCTCGCCGAGGAGGAGCTGTTCGTGCTCGAGCTTGAGCCTATGTCGCCGCTGCAACGCATATTCTTCTGGCAGGTGGCGCGGCAGCTGTACGCCTACCTGCAGCTGTACACAATCGAAAACTACGAGATTTCAAGCGAGTTCGGCAAGAAGACTCGTGCGTATGACGACTCGCTGATGCGCAACCTACCCAACGAAAGCCATTTCAAGCAGTTCCTCGAGTGTGAACGCATGACCGTCAACGGCAACTTCAGACGCGCACAGACGGCACTCAACTCGCTGCTCAAGGAGATTGACCCATCTGACAACCTGTACGGCATGGCGGCATTCCAGCTCGCCATAACATACAAGCATACAGGCAATGAGCGCATGTACGGCGCATACATGGCGCGTGCTGCGATGAGCGACATCAAGGCCGGTGTCCGCGAGGGACTCGCCCTGTTCAGCCTCGCCAACTGGATGTACGACCAGGGGGAAATCTCCGCCGCGTTTGAATACATCAACTTCGCCATGCGCGAGGCCATGACCGGCAACGTGCGCATGAGGGCGGTCAACATCGCGAGCATGCTGCCGATGATAGACGAAACCTACCTGCAAGCCAACAACAACTCTCACGACCGGCTGATGCTATACATCACCATCTCGGTGCTGCTGCTCACCATACTGGCGGCGATACTGCTGCTGCTCGCCATAGAGCGGCGCAAGAAAGCGGCGACACAAGCCAAGCTGATTGCCCTAAGCAAGACGCAGGAGACCCACACAGCCAACTTCCTCGCCCTATGCTCGACATACTACCACAAGCTGAACTCGCTCGAGATGCTCGTGCGCCGCAAGATAGCCTCCGGGCAGACCGAGGAGCTGCTGCGGCTGCTCAAGTCCGGACGGTATTCGGAAGACCAGGGCGACGAAATCTCCGACATATTCGACCGCTCCATACTCGACATTTATCCCGATTTCATCGAGCAAATCAACGCACTTCTCCGCCCGGAGGAACGCTTCCCCAACACCGGAGAAAAGACCCTGCACAACGAGTTGCGCATATACGCGCTCGTCAAAATGGGCATCACCGAGAGCACCCGCATTGCCCAGATACTCAACTACTCGGTCAACACCGTCTACGCATACCGCAACAAGATGCGCAACAAGGCTATAGACCGCGAGAATTTCGAAGCCAATGTGGCTGAACTTTCGGGAGTAAACCAGTGATTTTCTCTGAACGCGCCTATATACAACACCTGTTTCCGTTTATATTACAGATTTATACAAGTCTGACATTCTGGCAATTAACCAACGAATTATTCATATTAGTCCTATATGAATGGAATTTTCCTTGCTGCCGCCTGTGTGATGTTGTAATTTTGCATCGTGAGTAAATCACAGCACACAACAAAGACGAAACCAATATCAGGTATCATAGGTTGAAAATCTGAAACACGCAAAATAGAGATTTTTTCATAGGTTAGTAAGGGTAACAATCAATAAGACTAATAAAATCGTTTATGTTAGGTTTGTAGAACAGAATTTGATTCGTATTTGCCGGTCTCTTGTGAAAGAGGCCGGCTAATTTTTTGCCCCAATCCCAACTCCGCGGAACAAGAATATCCGCCGCAATTTTGCCGTTAGGGCGATTTTTGCTACTTTTGCACTACTGTACGCGCTACACGCGCGTATGCGTGTACGCGGACACATTGACAAGCCCACAGAAGCGTCCCGCACCGCACACAGACAGAACATAAACCACAGGCCGCACGCTGCGACATCACAGTCTGAGCGGACGGTCTGAAAGCCAAATAAAGACGATGAACATATCATACAAGTGGCTGAAACGCTATATCGACTTTGACATGACGCCGCAGGAACTGGCGGCCGCGCTGACATCATTGGGTCTCGAATGTGACAACGTGGAGGAAGTGGAGACAATACGCGGCGGGCTGAAAGGCCTCGTCACGGGACATGTCCTGACCTGCATCGAGCACCCCGACTCCGACCATCTGCACATCACCACAGTGGATGTGGGCAGCGGCGAGCCGCTGCAGATAGTCTGCGGCGCTCCCAACGTGGCTGCCGGACAGAACGTGGTAGTGGCGGTGATAGGCACACACCTCTATGACAGCGACAAGGAGTTTGTCATCAAAAAATCCAAGATGCGCGGCGTGGAGTCATTCGGCATGATATGCGCCGAGGACGAAATCGGCGTTGGTTCGTCGCATGACGGCATCATGGTACTGCCCGAGGATGTCAAGCCCGGCACGCCCGCAGCGGAATACTTCAACGTCGAGAGCGACTATATGCTCGAGGTGGAGCTGACGCCCAACCGCGTGGACGGCGCAAGCCACTACGGTGTGGCGCGTGACCTGAAGGCATACCTGGCACGCCAGAACTATGAAGAGGGCTGCGAGACGGAAATCCCCGAACTGCTGCTGCCCGACATGGACGGTTTCAAGCCCTGCCGCGAGGACGGCGCGACAACCGTAGAGGTGGAAGACGCACAGGGATGTCCCCGCTACACCGGCATCACGGTGCGCGGCGTGAAGGTGGAGGAGTCGCCCGAATGGCTGCGCAACCTGCTCACCGCTGCCGGCCAACGCCCGATAAACAACATCGTCGATATAACCAACTTCGTGCTGCTCGGCTTGGGACAGCCGCTGCACTGCTTTGACCTCGGCAAGGTCGAAGGACAGAAAATCGTGGTGCGCACTTGCCCGGAAGGCACGCCGTTCACCACGCTCGACGGCGTGGAACACAAGCTCAACGCGGCGGACTTGATGATATGCGACGCTGAAAAGCCGATGTGTATAGCCGGCGTGTTCGGAGGACTCGACTCGGGCGTGACGGAAACGACGACAGACGTGTTCATCGAGAGCGCGTACTTCAATCCGACACGCATACGCCGCACGGCACGCCGCCACGGCCTCAGCACCGACGCATCGTTCCGCTACGAGCGCGGCACCGACCCGAACATCACCGCATACGCCGCACGCCTCGCAGCGACAATGGTGCGCGACCTCGCCGGCGGCGAGATATGCGGCGACGTGACCGACTTCTACCCCGAGCCGGTGGAGGACGCCCGCGTTGACCTCGACATAGACTACTGCAACCGCCTCATCGGCAAGACACTGCCGCTGCCGCTGATAAAGCTGATTCTCGAGGCCCTCGAGATTGAGATACTGCCCGAAAGCACAGACCAGGTGCTGAAGCTGGAAGTGCCGACATACCGCGTGGACGTGTACCGTCCATGCGACGTGGTGGAGGACATACTGCGCGTATACGGGTACAACAACGTAGAAATCAGCGAGGAGATGCACGCCAACCTGTCACACCGGGGCGCAACAGACTTCTCATACGCCATGCAGAACCTCATCTCCGAGCAGCTCACCGCACAGGGCTTCAACGAGATAATGAACAATTCCCTCTCCGCAGCCTCATACTATGCAGACAATGGCAAGTGGAAGCCCGAAGAGTGCATCACGCTGATGAACCCGCTGAGCAACGACCTCAGCACCATGCGCCGCACCCTCCTCTACGGAGGACTCGAGTCGCTGGCGCACAACATCAACCGCCGCATCGAGAACCTGCGCATGTACGAGTTCGGCAACGTCTACCACCGCGACCCGTCACGCGAGACGACAGCTGAGAAGCCCCTCGCCCCGTTCAGCGAACACGCGGAACTCGGCATCTGGCTGACCGGCAAGACCTCGGCTGACACATGGAACACCAAGGGCGTGGAGCAAGACGCTTTCGAGCTGAAAGCCGTCGTGGGAGCGATACTGCGCCGCCTGGGCATACCCGCAGGGCTGCTGCAATACTCGCAGGACAGCGACGATGTCTATGCCGTCCGCCTCGACATCGCCACACGCCAGGGCGACACGCTCGCGACTATCGGAGCGGTACGCAACTCCGTGCTCAAGCAGTTCGGCATCGAGCAGCCCGTATGCTACGCCTCGCTGACATGGGCGAAACTCATGGCACCGGCAGCACGCGACGTGGTGACATTCAAGCCGCTGCCCAAGGCGCACCCCGTGAAGCGCGACCTGGCGATGCTGCTCGACGCGGCAACGCCGTTCTCCAAAGTCGAGGAGACAATACGCCGCAGCGGCGGCAAACTGCTGCGCGACGTGACCCTCTTCGATGTGTATGAGGGCAAGGGAATACCCGAGGGCAAGAAGTCATACGCCGTGGCAATGACCCTGCAAGACGACGAGAAGACACTCGTAGACAAGCAGATAGATGCGGTAATGAAGAAAATCATTGCCAACGTGGAGAAGAACCTCGGCGCACAGATACGCTGACGCGCCACAAAAGAGACAACAACAATAACACAACAAAAATACATACATAATACTCACCAATGGGAAGAGCATTTGAATACCGCAAAGCCCGCAAGCTGAAACGCTGGGGCAATATGTCGCGTACTTTCACACGCATAGGCAAGGAAATAACCATCGCTGCCAAGGCCGGCGGCCCGGATCCGGACATGAACCCGCGCCTGCGTGTGCTGATGCAAAATGCCAAGGCCGCAAACATGCCCAAGGACACCGTAGAACGCGCTATCAAAAAGGCTACTGACAAGGATGCCGGCGACTACAAGGAGATAGTATACGAAGGATACGGCCCTCACGGCATAGCAATCATCGTGGAAACAGCCACCGACAACAACCAGCGTACCGTAGCCAACGTCCGCTCATATTTCAACAAGCACGGCGGCTCGCTCGGCACTTCCGGCTCGCTCTCATTCCTCTTCAACCACAAGAGCGTGTTCCATATCAAGCCCAACCCCGAAATCGACCATGACGAGCTGGAGCTCAACCTGATGGACTTCGAGGCTGAACTCGTGGCTGACGATGACGAGGAGTGGATGGTATACGGCGCATTCGACCAGTTTGCCGCCATACAGAAATACCTAGAGGAGAACGGTCTCGAAATCGTTTCCGCAGAGTTTGAGCGCATACCGACCGATTACAAGGAGGTGACACCCGAACAGCGCGAAGCCATCGAAAAGCTGCTCGAGAAATTTGAGGAAGACGAGGACGTGCAGAACGTGTTCCACAACATGAAAGAAGAGGAAGACTGACACACCTCTCCCCCCACCGACATAGCAAGGGTGTGCCGCCAAACACGTGCGGCACACCCTTGTCCGTCCGATACCCCAACCACCATTATAGGTGGAATATATCAGAGATCTCTGATATTAGGCAGACAACCCCGGCTCGCCAAACGGCAAGTCGGGGCGTGTTATTCGGCTCTGGGGCAGCGGTTGCCACCACGAGCGTCGGAGCAATATCAATGTCTGCCCTTGGAGTTGTTGTTGCGCTTTTGCTGCTCCTTGAGCATCTGCTGTTGCTGGCGCTGCATCTCCTCGAGGCGTGCCATGAAGCCGGATTTCTTCTTCGGCTTCTTCGAGTTCTCTGCCATTGCCTTGCGCACATCGGCCTCCTTGATGAAGAAGCGGAACGCATACGTCTGGCAAATGGTGATAAGCAGCGAGAGGAAATAGTAGTACGACAGGCCCGCCGCGTAGTTGTTGAAGAATATCATGAAGAATACCGGCATCAGGTACATCATCCACTTCATGCCGGGCATCGAGCCGGCAGAGTTCTGCATGTTCAGGTACGTGTAGATGATGTTTGTCGTCGTCATGAGCAGACAGAACAGCGAGATGTGGTTGCCGAAGTATTCTGACACAATAGGTATGTGCGTACTCCATGATATTATCGCGTCAGGAGCTGACAGGTCAGCCGCCCAAAGGAAGCTCTCTCCGCGCAGCTCGATGCACGAGGGGAAGAAGGAGAACATCGCGAACAGGATAGGCATCTGCAGGAGCATGGGGAGGCAGCCGGAGAACGGCGACGCGCCGGCCTTGCTGTACAGCGCCATGGTCTTCTGCTGGCGTGTCATGGCGTTCTCGTTGCCCGGGTACTTCTCGTTGATAGCCTTGATGTCCGGGGCGAGTATGCGCATCTTCGCCTGGCTCTTGTAGCTCTTGTATGTCAGCGGGAAAAGCACCAGTTTGATGAAGATGGTGAGCAGCAGAATGATGATGCCGTAGTTCCAGCCGAAGGAGCCGAAGAAATTGAAGAGCGGTATGATGATGAGCGTGTTAATCCAACGGAATATGTTCCAGCCGAGCGGGATAAGTTTCGTCAGCTCCATGTCCTCGTCAGCCACCATGTTGTCGTCGAGCGAATCGAGCAGCGGGTAGAGGTTCGGGCCTAGGAATAGGGAGAACGAGGCAGGGACATCGGCGTTCCAGTCATAGTCGTTCACCACAGCCTGCGCGTCGAGGGTCTTGAGGTAGTCAGAGCCTTTCAGCACCTTGGACGAGAGGTCAGCGGTATTGAACGGGCGGTCAGAGACAAGCACTGATGAGAAGAACTGGTTCTTGAAGCCGATCCAGCGCAGCTTGGCCTGTTTCTCCTCGCTGTCGTCGCTGTTTTCAGAGAGGTTGTCAACGCCTCCGCCGGCTGGCTTGTAATAGAGGCCGGAGTTGCGCTCCTCAAACATGCGTCCTTTCTCCTGGCGGCGCACATCCTGGTGCCAGTTGACAGCCATGCTGCGGTTGTTGCTCTGTGCCACAGCGGCCATGCCGTGCTGCACTATTCGCATCTTGACCACATAGTTCTCGCCGCGAGGCAGCGTGTACTCGATGCCCCACCATGCGCCCTCGGCAGGCGACACGGTCATCATGACCGTGGAGTCGTTCACGCGGGTGGGCGTGAAATAGAGTTCGGATGTCGAGACAGGCTGCGCAGTCGGTATCATGAACTCGAGCGAGTTTGATTTGCCCTCAAAGAGGACTACCTTGCGCGGGGCAGCCTTGGCGTTCTCGTCCTTGGAATATTCTGTGGTATAGTTCTTGAGTTCCGCACGGGTGATGCTGCCTGACTTGGATGAAATCTGCAGCGAGAGGACATCGTTCTCGAGCGTCACCTTCTCGTCCTTGCCGTGGAGGAACTGCGCGAACTTGCCGTATTTGCCTATCGACACGCTGGCGTTGCGCACAGTCTCGATAGCCTTGGCCTGCTGCTGCACAGTGACGGTCTTGGGTGCGCCCTGCATTTCCTGCCAAGGCACTTTCACGCCGTCTACATTGACCGTGCCCCAAATGGAGTCGCCGGCCACGGAGAGGTTCATCTCCTTGTTGTCGAGCGTGTAGACGTAAGTGCTGTCAGGCTGGCGCGTTGCCATGCCGTTCTCAGCGATATTCTTGACGAGCCACTCGCGTTCCGTGGCAGACAGCGGTTCTGTTGTCGCGGCGGCAGTGTCCCGTGAGGTGGACTGCTGTTCCTGCTTGGCAGTGTCGGCAGAGCCGTCGTCCTTGGGCGACAGCCACATAAAGCCGAAGAACACGAGAGCCAACAGCAACAGTCCGGTAATCGTGTTTTTGTCCATACTGTTTGGTGTGTGGTATTTCGTTTATTTATCTTGGTTGAACCGTAGTTATGTCACTCGGCGGCGGTGCGTTCCTTGCGGTATGCGACGGCAGCCTTGATGAAATCGATGAACAGCGGGTTGGGGCTCAGCACCGTTGACTGGTATTCCGGGTGATATTGCGTGCCTATAAACCACCGCTTCTCGGGCAGCTCGACCACTTCAACCAGGTGCGTCTGCGGGTTCTCTCCCACGCACTTCATGCCCGCCTGCTCGAAACGCTCGCGGAAGTCCTCGTTGAACTCGAAGCGGTGGCGGTGACGCTCGCTCACGAGTGTCGCGCCGTATGCGTGAGCGGCACGCGAATCGGGCTTGAGGCAGCAGTCGTATGCGCCGAGGCGCATTGTGCCGCCCATGTTGGAGATGCCCTTCTGCTCTTCCATCAGGTCGATGACATTGTACGGGGTCTTGGTGTCCATCTCCGTTGAGTTGGCCTCTGCCAGCCCCATGACGTTGCGTGCGAACTCTATGACCATGCACTGCATGCCCAGGCAGATGCCGAAAGTGGGGATGTCATTGTCTCGGCACCATTTGAGGGCGACAAACTTGCCCTCGATGCCGCGCTGGCCGAAGCCCGGAGCTATGATCACGCCATCGAGCCCAGAGAGCTGCTCCGCCACGTTGTCGTCGGTGAGCTTCTCTGAATGTATGTAACGCAGGTCGAGCTTGCGGTCCTGGTACGTGGCCGCCTGGAAGAGCGACTCGTTGATAGACTTGTACGCATCCTGCAGTTCGACATACTTGCCCACCAGGCCGATAGTGACCTGCTCGCTGGCGCTGCTGAGCTTGTCGAGGAAATGGTTCCAAGCCTTCAGGTCAGGCTCGCCCTCCGGCTCGATGCCGAGTTTGCGCAGGACTATCTCGTCGAGGTGCTGCTCGTGCATCATCAGCGGCACCTGGTAGATGGTCGGCGCGTCGAGGCTCTGCGTCACCGCGTCAGCCTCCACATTGCAGAACTGCGCCACCTTGCGGCGCATGGCGAGGGGTATCTCCTTCTCGGTACGCAGCACCAGGATGTCCGGCTGTATGCCCACTTGCTGGAGCATCTTGACGGAATGTTGCGTCGGCTTGGTCTTCAGCTCCTTGGCAGCGCGGATGTAGGGGACGTATGTCAGGTGCACACACGCCACATCCTTGCCCAGTTCCCAACGCAGCTGGCGCACAGCCTCGAGGAACGGCGTGGACTCGATGTCGCCCACCGTGCCGCCGATTTCCGTGATTACGAAATCGAAGTCGCCCGTATTGCCCAGCAGCTTGACGTTGCGCTTTATCTCGTCAGTTATATGGGGAATGATCTGCACAGTTTTGCCCAGGTAGTCGCCCCGGCGTTCCTTGTCGATGACCGACTGGTATATGCGGCCAGTGGTGACATTGTTGGCGCGGGTGGTGCGGATGTTTGTAAACCGCTCGTAGTGGCCCAGGTCGAGGTCAGCCTCATGGCCGTCCACGGTCACATAGCACTCGCCGTGTTCATAGGGGTTGAGCGTACCCGGGTCGATGTTGATATAAGGGTCGAACTTCTGGATAGTTACCCTGTATCCGCGCGAGAGCAGCAGTCGCGCCAGTGACGATGAGATGATGCCCTTGCCCAACGACGAGACCACACCTCCGGTGACGAATATGTACTTGGTTTTCACAACTGAAATTATTAGGACGCTGCCGGCCGGCGGGGCGGCAGCTCACGGTTATTCCTCGGCTGGGCAAAGCCCATTCTTCGGATTGTGCAAAGTTAGTAAAAAATCCGCAAACAGCCCTCATGCCGCGCCATGTTGCGAGCCGACAGCGTGAACACTTGCGCCGCTTCGCTTGTTTCTATCGGCAGAATTGCGTATCTTTGCATACCGAAAACACACATATAAAACTCATACAAGTCATGCTCAACAAATCAGTAGAACAAGCACTTAACAACCAGATAAACGCTGAGTTCTGGTCAGCCTACCTCTATCTCTCCATGTCATGCCACTTCGAGGCGCAGGGCCGCCCCGGCGTAGCCAACTGGTTCCGCATCCAGTTCAAGGAGGAACTCGCGCACGCGCAGATATTCATCAACTATGTCAACCAGCGCGGCGGCAAGGTGTCGCTCATGCCTATCGACGCAGTCCCCACAGAGTGGAAGGACGAGGCTGACGCTTTCCGCGCCACCGTCGAGCACGAGGAGAAGGTGACTGCGCTCATCAACGACCTCTACGCCACCGCAGAGCGCGAACACGACTACGCCACACGCGAGAAGCTCAACTGGTTCATCGCCGAGCAAGTTGAGGAGGAGGAGACAGCACGCCAGCTGCTCGACAACTACCGTCTCATCGGCGACAACGGCAACGGCATCTACCAGCTCGACCGCGAGCTTGCCGCCCGCGTCTACGTCGCCCCCGCCATCCTCGCCGAATAACCCCCCGGCAACCGGCACAAACACACGAACCGAAATCTCAGAGCACTCGGAGATCTCGAAGCGAATTAAAGACCTTAAAGCCCTTAACGGCCTTGGGGTCTTTAATGCTGTTGGAGGGACGAGAAATGGAGCAATGGCAGCCGAAAGGGCATTTTCCCGAGCGCAGATGATGCGGACAGCGGCAATTTGACGAGACACGGAATGGCACAAAATAGCGGCAAGAATGCGTTTGTAACATTTTTTATTACGCTGTTATTGCCAAATTCTTCTATTTGAACTAATTTTGCGGCGAATTAATTACATAAAGTTATGGTAGACAGAATTGACGAGCTTGACCGGAAAATACTGAACATCATCACCAAGAATGCGCGTATCGCGTCCAAGGACGTGGCAGCAGTGTGCGGTGTATCCCGCGCAGCCATCCACCAGCGCATCCAGCGTCTCATCGAGATGAAGGTAATCACCGGCTCGGGCTACACAGTAAACCCGAAACGCCTGGGCTACAACACCTGCACATACGTAGGCGTGCGCCTCGAGAAAGGCTCACTCTACCGCGAGGTAGTCAAGGAGCTCGAAAAAATCAAGGAAGTTGTAGAGTGCCACTTCACAACCGGCCCGTACTCAATGCTCATCAAGGTGTTCGCACAGGACAACCAGCACCTGATGGAGTTGCTGAACGACCGCATCCAGCACATCGCCGGTGTGACAGAGACAGAGACACTCATCTCCCTGGAGCAGAGCATGAACCGCCAGATCGACCTCGAAATCGACTGACAACGACAGCCGCAGTGACACGCTTGCAAAATTTGCACTTGGCAATATGCAAGTAGAAGACTCTGCAAAGCAAGGACTTAACAGGGACGCATCCGCCGGGTGCGTCCTGTGTTCCTTAAAATAATACATACAGACACACCCCACCAAACTGATATGAAAAAGAGCAGCCTATACGCCATACTCGCCGCGCTGTCGCTGGCAGTAGTGGCATTTCTGTTTTTCTACCCCGACGACATCCAGGGCAACGTGCTCCAGCAGCAGGACATCCAGCAGGGACTCGCCAACGGCCAGGAGGGCAAGGCCTTCCATGAAGCTACCGGCGAAACCACGCGGTGGACCAACTCGCTGTTCAGCGGCATGCCCAACTTCCAGATAGCGCCATCATACGCGGCATCGTCGATGCTAGACTGGGTGGCAAAGGTCTACACCCTCGGACTGCCGTCGCCCGCCAACCTGCTGTTTGCGCTCATGCTGGGCTTCTTCATCATGATGCTGTGCATGAAGCAGAAATGGCACACCGCGCTCTTCGGAGCGTTGGCGTGGGGCTTCTCAACATATTTCATAATACTGATAGGCGCAGGGCATATATGGAAGTTCGTGACGCTGGCATACATACCGCCCACGATAGGCGGCATAGTGCTGTGCTACCGTGGCAAATACCTGGGCGGCACGGCAATGGCGGCTCTATTCGGGGCGTTGCAGCTGCAGTCCAACCACCCGCAGATGTCATACTACTTTCTGTTTGTCATCGCGGCAATGGTGATAGCGTGGCTCGTGGAGGCGATACGCAGCCACACGGTGAAGCAGTGGGGCATCGCCACAGCATGTGTCGTGGCAGCCGGGGTGCTGGGCGTTGCAGCCAACGCTACGAGCCTCTACAACAGCTATGAGTATTCGCGCCAGACCATACGCGGACGCGCCACTGAACTCACCGAACCAGGCAAGACACCCGCGCAAGGTCTCGACAAGGAGTACATCACCGGATGGAGCTATGGCGTGGACGAAACGCTGACGCTGATGATACCCAACGTCAAGGGCGGCGCGACCATCAAGCCAGTGGCTGGCAATAATGAGCTTATGTCGCTCGCCGACACTCCTGTCGGCGAAAACTGCTCCGAACAGGAGTTCTACCTGCTACAGCAGCTGCCGCAGTACTTCGGCGACCAGCCGATGACCAACGGCCCGGTATATGTCGGCGCATTCGTGCTGCTGCTGGCTATTCTCGCCCTTTTCGTTGTCGATAAATCACCGATGAAATGGGCACTTTTCGCCGTCGGCATACTTGCCATACTCCTCTCGTGGGGGCACAACTTCATGTGGCTGACCGACCTCTTCATCGACTGGTTCCCGGGCTACAACAAGTTTCGCACCGTGTCGAGCATCCTCGTCATCGTCGAGTTCACCATACCCGTGGCTGCGGTGATGTGCCTGCACAAAATCATCACCACGCCAGACTTTTTGGAGCGATACCGCCGCCCCTTCTATATAGTGTTTGGTGTAGGCGCGTTTGTGTGCATGGTCGGCGCACTCTTCCCCTCTGTATTCGGCACGCCGTTCTCCGCCAACGAGATTGACATGCTGCGGCAGGCGGGGCTGTTCAGCCCGGAATACTCGGGACTGATGCAAACTGTCACCGATGCCCGCTATTCACTGGTAAGTTCCGACTGCTGGCGGTCGCTGTTGTTCATCGCGCTCGGCTTCGGCGTGCTGATGCTGTACCTGACACGGAAACAGAAGAAGCCGCAATACGCCGTCGCCATGGTGTGCGGCCTCTCACTGGTCATGCTGATTGACCTCTACACAATCAACAAGCGGTATGTCAATACCGAGAACTTCGTTGCAGCGACGGAGAATGACGCTCCGTTCACGCCCACTGCGGCAGACCAGCAGATACTGAAAGACACGGCGATGAACTACCGCGTATACGATGTCGAGGGCTTCGGCTCTGCCCGCAGCTCCTATTTCCACAAGACAATCGGCGGATACCACGCGGCCAAGCTGACACGCTACAACGACCTCATCGAAAAGCAAATCAGCAAGGGCAACATCGGCGTAATCAACATGCTCAATGCCAAGTATGTCATCTCCAAAGGGGAGGCAATCCCAAACCCCGACGCGCTGGGCAATGCCTGGTTCGTTGACAGCCTGATATACGTAGACGGCGCAAATGCCGAAATGGCGGCACTCGACTCACTCGACGCAAGCCATGCAGCTGTCGTCGACAAGCCGTTCCAGGGCATACTCAAGAATAGAGCCGCGAAACAGCCTGGCGACACCATATTTGAGACGACATACGCGCCAAACCGTCTGACATACCATTCGCAGAGCGAGGGCAACCGCGTTGCCGTCTTCTCCGAAGTATATTTCCCGTGGGGCTGGACAGCGACTATCGACGGCAAGCCCGCCGAGATAGCGCGTGTGAATTATGTGCTGCGTGCATTGCCAGTGCCGGCCGGCAAACACACAATCGAGTTCCGCTTCGAGCCGCAGTCGCAGGTTACAGGCGAGCGCATCTCCATAGCATCAATAATAATAGTGTATATGCTCATAGCAGGTTCTATAGTCCTCGCCGTAGTCGGGTATCTGCGCCACAAAAAGGGCGGCAAGCCCGAAGACAACGCCCCGAAGGTTGACGAGCTGGCTTAGCAACAGCGCGTAAGGGTTATGGCAACACTGTTCGGGCTGTTGGCAGAGGGGTACAAACGCCGCCGCCACTCGTATGGCTTCGGCGTACACTCGCCGTTGGCGTACCGTCTGGTCCGCACAGTCCTGATGGAGCGGTGCAGCTATTACGCATACGCAGACATTGCTGATGCCATCGATGCGTCAGCGAGTGATTGCCGACGGCGGTTGCGGAGAGCGAAGATGCTGCACCGCCTCGCCGCACGCTTCCCCCGGCCGACGGTGCGCCACCTCGGCACACTGCCGCGAGAGTATGCCGTAGCACTCGAGGCAGCACTGCCGCGAGCGAACTCCGCGAGCGGACAGCCGAGCCTTACTGTCGGCTGCGCCGGCGACGGCATTTCGGCGGCACAGCTGGCTGATGAAGCGACAAGGCATTTATCCGACAGCGACATAGTCGCGCTGTTCGGCATAGACCGCGACGCTGTCAAAACAGTATGGGAGGCGATGCCATACGGCGTGCTGCTGACCGGCAAAGACGCGCTTATCGCCGTGGCAGACAGCGGTGTAACGAAAGTCTCATACACAGTCGTGATATGACGAACAACTCCGCATACCGACGCTCGAGGGCCTTGCCAGATGTGACAGGCAACGGCGAAACCGCTCCCCTGCGGCCGCTAAAGCCTGATGCGCAATTGGTGGACGATTACGTGACCTACCTGACGCTCGAGCGCGGAATGTCGGCAAACACCTGCGAGGCATACCGGCGCGACGCATCGCGTGCGGCAGAATACTTCACCATGCGAGCCATCGCGCTGTCCGACGTGTGCCACGAGGACATGCTATGCCTGTTGGGCTACCTTGACGATCTGGGCATCGGCCGCCGCTCGCAAGCCCGCGTCATGGCAGGCGTGCGTTCATTCTTCCGCTACCTGCTCATCGAAGGGTACATAGCCGCAGACCCCATGGCTCTCATCGAATCGCCCAACATCGGCATACACCTGCCGGAAGTGCTTGACGTGGAGGAGATAAACGCGATGATAGCGGCGATAGACCCGAAACAGCGATACGCGCTGCGCAACAACGCCATAATCGAGACGCTCTACGGCAGCGGGCTGCGTGTGAGCGAGCTGACAGATTTGCGCATCTCGCGGCTGAACCTCGACGAGGGATATGCCATAGTGGACGGCAAGGGGAGCAAGCAGCGCATCGTGCCGCTGTCGCCGGTGGCGGTGGAGCTGATACGCTCTTACCTCGAGGAGCGGTCACACGGTAAAATCCGCCCCGGGGCAGAGGACTGCCTGTTCATCAGCCGCCAGGGGAAGCCACTGACGCGCGTCATGGTCTTCTACATCGTCCGCGACCTCGCCGCAGCCGCCGGCATCACCAAGGAAGTCAGCCCCCACACGCTGCGCCACTCATTTGCCACTCACCTGCTCGAGGGCGGCGCGTCGCTGCGCGTCATTCAGGAGCTGCTCGGCCATGAGAGCATCGCCACCACGGAGATATACGTCCATGTAGACAACACGCGGCTGCGCCACGAGCTGCTCGCCCACCACCCGCATTTCGCCAAATAATTGTACTGTCTGGGTGTGGACACGGCGTGCCGTATCCGCAACCAAGTCTCTACAAATCAAACAATTGCACTTACCACCCTTTGAACACGGCACGCCACGCCCCTACTCTGCCGCGCCCCATCATTAAATCACATTGGTAATTATTATCGATTATTATAATCGGGGGGGGTAAACGGTTTGCACAGCATGCTGTAATTTTGTAATGTGGGAAGAATAAGTAATTACAAACTAAATAAATCAGCAAGATGAAACACCAACTTTTAGCCGCCTTCATGGCGACGGCGTGTACTCTTGGGGCAGCCGCACAGAGCGTCACCGTGACGAGCGCGGACGGCCTCACGCACAAGTTTGCCGCCGACAGGGTGAAGGAAATCACCTTTGTCAAGACAAGCGCACCAGACCCGGACGACAACGTATTCAGTGCTGTCACGGCACGCGCATACTCCTCCGGCGCAATCGAAGCCACGTTCTCTGACCCGGGAAACCCGAAAACACTCACACTGTGGATGGTAGGCCCGTCAATGGCAAAATACCTCCATGACGGCGTTTACAATGTCCAGTCAGAGTACGGCGAGATGACCGTTGACACCGACACATCCTACTCATTCGTCACCGAGGGCGGCGTAAACACAGCCCTGCAGTCCGGCACAGTGACTGTTGCTATCGCCGGCAAGGTATATACGATAACCTTTGACCTGGTGCTGGCAGACGGCAACTCATTCAAAGGCTCGTACACCGGCGCGATGCCCGGCATGACAGGCCGCGACGCGACACTGAACACCTGCGAGACCCCGCAGGTCAAGACCAATGACCGCGACGACCGCGTGGACGGCGAGTACTACATCAAGATGAACGACTCGTCATGGAGCTATGAGATGGCGGTTGACTTCTACGCACTCGCCGGGACAGCCAAGCTCCCCGCCGGCACATACCGTTACGGCACTGACAACGCTCCCGGCACCTTCGGCGCAAACAGCTTCCTTGACACTTACACCCCGAGCAGCAACTACCGCTTTGCCGAGGGCAGCACCGTCAAGGTGTCATACGAGGGCGACAACATCACCATGACGTTCAACCTCATCACCGACGACGGCCGCAAGTTTGACATGACCTACAGCGGCGAAATCACATTCCCGCCGTTTGAAGCACCCAAGACACAGCTTGCGTCAATAGAAATAGACGGCCTGTACTCCGGAGGCAAGAACCGTGGGCTGATATTCAAGACCGCAGACGAGAGCCTGTCTATAGTACTTGACATGTACGGCGAGAAGACATTCATCGAGGAGGGGACATACACCGTTGCAGCAAGCGAAGGCCTGCGCATCGACACCAACCCAAGCTACACATACGTCAAGCGCGGCGAGACAACAACCGCTTTGCAGTCAGGCGCCGTCACAGTGTCAACCAGCGACCGCACATACACATTTGACATGGCGCTTGTCCTTGCCGACGGCACTCCCCTCAACGCCATCTATACTGGAATTGTCAACGGATTCGCTTCCAAGGACTTGTACCTCACACTCGCGAAACCGGCCATTGGCTCTATAAACGACCAGCAGCCCGGTGAACACATTATCAAAATCAACGATGCGGACTGGACATTCGAGGGCAAACTTGACATCTTCTCGGATACAAATTCCACACGCCCCGCAGCCGGCACTTACACGTTCTCAACAGACAAGACTCCCGGCACACTCGGAGAACTGACCACCGTTGACACATTCTCCCCGAACAACAATTTCACCGCACAGGAAGGCAGCTTCGTGACCATAGCATACGAGGGGAGCAACCTCGTGCTGACTGGCACACTCAACCTCGAGGAGGGTCGAAAAGCCATACTGTCATACAATGGTCCGCACGACTACCCCGATGAAAGCGCAAAGGAGACCCTCGACCTCAACACTTGCCAGACCCCGACAATCAAGGACAACAACGGCCGCATTGACGGCGAATTCTACGTCAAGATGAACGATGCCTCATGGAACTACGAGATGGCCATCGACCTCTACGCCGATGCGTCAGCCACGGCCATACCCGCCGGCACATACACCTACTCCACAGAGAACACTCCCGGCACATTCGGTCCGAAGAGCTACATCGACCTCTACACGCCCAATCTGGGCAACCTCCGCTTCGCTGAGGGCAGCACCGTCGAGGTGTCATACGAGGGCGACAACATCACCATGGTGTTCAGCCTCGAACCCGCCGGACAAGACAAAGTCCTCAAAATGACGTACACCGGCCCGATCAACTCCGAATTATAACCCATAAACAGACATCAAAGACATGAGAAAATATATAATGGCCGTCCTCGCCGTTCTGGCGACAGTGGTGACGGCAGGGGCTGAGCAGGTATTCATGCCCTACATACTGCAGGTGAACACCGCCGACGGCAATGCCGTGCAGTACAAATTTGCTGACCAGCCGACGGCAACATTCGCCGACGGAATCATGACCCTCAAGGTCGAGAGCGGTGAAGCCGTGGAGTTCGCAATGGACCAGGTCACAAATATGACCCTGATAGCAGACGAGGCCGGCGTTGACAACATCGCCGGCGACAACGCCACGCTCTCAATCGCAGTGACCTCACAGGCTATCACTATCGACGGCATGGCAGCAATGTCACCTGTCGCAGTGTACGACATGAACGGCCGCAAGGTGGCGGCAGCGACTTCCGATGCAGAGGGACACGCCACAGTGGACGTTGACGGCCTGGCCGGCGGCGTTTACGTGGTCAGCCTGCCCAACCATTCATTCAAATTCATCAAATAAAGACGAGACGACATGAAAAGAAACATATTGGCTATATGCGCCCTCGCGGCAACCGCGTCGCTCATGGCGCAGAGCTACCAGGTGGTCGTGACCACCAAGGACGGCGAGAAGAAGGTGTTCGCCGCCGATGACATCACCGACATCAAGTTTGCCAACGCGCCGCAGTACATCAAGGCAGGCACATTCATCGAAGGCCTCTACAGCCCCAACGCGACCAACGCCACCTACGATTTCACTATCGCAACGGAAGAGCCCGATGCCGAGGGTCAGCCCGCCGTAGTGGGCGGGGTGCAGATGTCACTCTCCATGAACGCTCCGCTGAGCGACGAAGCACAGAACGCCATCCTCCCTGAAGGATATTACCGCCTCGGCAACGGCGAATCATACACGTTCACCCCTTCTGGCTCTGCCGTGTGGATACGCTTTGACGAGGGCGCAGACGATGTGGCTGTAGGCTATGTGGTCGGCGGCACAGTAGATGTGAAGCACGACAACGGCAACTATGATATCCGCGCCGAACTCGACCTGCTCGACGGCACGCAAATAGCCGTTGCATATTACGGAGGCCTGCAATTCCGCGTAGGCGCATCCGGCTCGGTTGACTTTGACGAAGACCAGGACGTACAGTTCACTGAAGGACAGGGCCGCGTATGGGCCAACTGGTTCAACCCGTTCTGCGACGACGGCTCGCTCCAGTTCTTTACTGGACGCTTTGACGCAGGAGGCGCACAGCTCGAAGGCTACTGCCTGTACTTGTCATACTATATGCCCAAAGACGACATTCACACCTCAACATGGAAACCTGTGGTCACCGACGGGGTGTACAATGTAGACCCGCGCGAGCGCATCACCGGACAAACCTACCTGCCGTATACACTTATGCGCGGCAGCAAGATGGAAATGTTCGGGCAAGCGACTGCTGTCGGCTCATACCTGACATACCTCGCAGCTGACGGACGAGTGTCTTTGGCAACAATCAAGGAGGGTACTCTCACAGTATCTGACGGCGGCACCAAGTTCGTATTTGATTTCGTGGCTGACAACGGCATCAAGATAACCGGCTCGTATGACAAGAAACCCTACATAGTCAACTACATCAACAACAGCAACCAGCCAGAGTGCCCCGACAACCTCACCGGCGACTACACGTTCAGCAAGTGGGCTGACGATGCCGTAATCCTGGACTACAACCTCAGAGACTACATCATCCAGGGACTCAATTCGCACGTGATGATATTCTCCGACCCCGAAATGACCAAGGGCGACTACCTGTCAATCGACGTGTTCAGTGAGGGTGACCAGATCAAGGACGGCACATACACCATTGACAACTCGCTGCAAGACATGACCGGTCTCAAAGGCTACGTCAACTTCCAGGGCGGCATGGCATTCTCATGGTACGGAGACCTCGACTCAACTGACGAAGAGGGCTACCAAAGCATTCTTGCACCCGTCTGCGGCGGCTCGTTCACCGTTACCACGCTCGACAACGGCCAGCGCAAGTTCGACTTCGACCTGCGTGACCTGAAGGGCAACAAGATGACCGGCTCTATCACACGCAATGTACACTACGCATCTGAAAGCGACCAGGCAGCGGCCAAGGTAGAGCGCAGCCACGCACGCGCCCTCGGCCAGATGAAACGCTCGTGGGGCAGCAACCGCACAGACGCAGCTCCGCGCCAGCTCATCCGCAAGTAAGAAGCATTGGCTCCTCGCTCCGGCGCGAGCCGGCAGCACGCATAGAGAGGGTGTGTCAAAATTGGCGCACCCTCTTTTTATGCGCAGCTGGGGAGGGACATGGCAGTTCAATCCGAGCATCATACGGTTCTTCCGTCACCCTAAACTGTCTGAAAATGCAGGTTACGGCATCGACAAGATGCTCAGGTGGAAATCACTGACTGGCAAAAACGTGCTTATCAAAAGCGACTTGCTCGTTTCCACTGTCGTCTACCCCCTCAAATCATCTCACTTATCATCTCTAAATGAGGGAATAAATGAGGGAATAAATGAGGGCGAACCGCGCGAGCAGGGAAATTGGGATATTGGGTGAAAAAGTTGTGCTGAAATTCGGATATACCTCGAAATGTTTTGCCACCTCGCGGCTTAAAACTATTTTTGCACTAAATTTGTAATCAGATTAGGCGAGCCGCCGCCGAAGCCCCCTCGCATAGAGGCAACTCGGCAGCAAGACCGACACGAAACGCCGTACAAATGAAGATGAACAGATTGACGATACTTGCCGTCTGCCTGTGTGCGGCGGCATCGCCTGCGGCGGCACAGAGGTTCACCCTCGACTCATGCCGCAACATGGCCATACACAACAACAAAGCCGTGCGCATGGCCGAGGAGGGCATCAAGGGCGCGGGCTATGCTCGTCAGGCCTCAAAAGCGGCTTACCTGCCGGGGCTCGACTTCGCCGGTTCGTACATGTACAACCAGCGCAACATCGAGCTGCTGGGCGAGAACGCGCTGCTCCCGACCATGTCTTTCGACCCCTCGACCGGTTCATACGTATACAACGCCGTGACCAACCCGCAGACAGGGCAGCCAGTCATCGACCCCTCGTCGGGCATGCCCGTGCCGAGCCAGGTGGCGGTGATACCCAAAGAGGCAATGTCGTATGACATGCACAACGTGTTCTTCGGCGCGGTGACGCTGACACAGCCGGTATACATGGGCGGACAGCTGCGTGCCATGAACGAGATAACCAAATATGCCGAGAAACTCGCGCAGTCGATGCGCAACTCTGCAGTGCAGGAGGTGGTCTATGCGGTCGATGCCGCATACTGGAACGTGGTGTCGCTACAGCACAAGAAAGTGCTGGCCGAAAGCTACGTAAGCCTTATCGACACACTGCGCCACAACGTGTCCGTCATGGTACGCGAGGGTGTCGCCACCCGCAGCGACGAGCTGAAAGTGGAAGTAAAATACAACGAAGCGCAGCTGGCGCTGACCAAAGTGGACAATGGGCTGACGCTATCACGCATGGCTTTGGCACAGATATGCGGCCTCCCGCTCGACACCGGCATGGAGCTGGACGACAGCAACCTCGCCGGCAGCGGCGGACAGCCTCCATTACCCGAGACTGCCATGGAGGATGTATACGCAGCCCGTCCCGACCTGGAAAGCATGCGCCAGGGCATACAAATCTCACAACAGGAGGCCCGCCTCGCCAAGGGGGACATGCTCCCCAAGGTGGCTGTCGTGGGCGCGTACTCGTTCTCCAACCCGAATGCGATACACGGCTTCAAGAAGGAGTTCGGCGGAGGGTTCTCCGTGGGAGCGACGGTGGCAGTGCCGCTGTGGCACTGGGGCGCGAACTACAACAAGTACCGTGTGGCACAGTCAAAGACACGCATACAGGAGCTGATGCTGGCAGATGCGGAGGACAAGGTGCAGCTGCAGGTGAGCCAGGCGCGTTTCTCATACGAAGAGGCCCGCAAGCGGTATGACACCACCCGCGCCAACGAGAAGAACGCCGACGAGAACCTGCGCCAGGCTCAGGTCGGGTTTCTCGAGGGTGTGCTGACCACAGAGGATGTCATCATGGCGCAGACAGCATGGCTCGGAGCGCACAGCGAAACGATTGACGCAGAAATAGGGATAAGCCTCTGCCGCGTATACCTCTCGAAGGTACTCGGACAGATGCAGTATTAACCGATTACACAAATATAGTTGACTTACTGATACGATGGATACATACAAGGACGACGAGAAGGACATAATGCTCGAGAACGAAACAGCTCCCGAGGCAGACAGAGACATTATCGCCGAGGCTGGCGAGAGCGAGGTGAAAGCCCGCTCTCGGGGACTGGCGGTGTGCATAGTTCTGGTGCTGCTGTTGCTTACAGGAGTGGCAGTAGCAGGTTTCCTGTTCATCAAGCCGCAGGACGACACGGTGCAGGGGCAATGCGACGCCACGGAAGTGCGCATCTCCGGCAAGCTGCCGGGGCGTGTCATGACACTCTATGTGCAGGAGGGGCAGCGCGTCCACGCCGGCGACACGCTGGTGCGCATACACTCCTCGCTCGCCGATGCCAAAATGGAACAGGCACTCGCTGCCGAGAGTGCGGCGGGGGCAACGCAAAGCCGCGTGGACGGCGGCACGCGCAAGGAAATCATCGATGCCGCATACGACGTGTACCAGCAAGCAGTGGCGGCCTCCGGCATTGCCCTCAAGACATACGAGCGCATGGAGAACCTCGCCAAGGAGGGCGTGGTAAGCCAGCAGAAGCGCGACGAGGCCAAAGCCGCGTATGAGGCGGCGAAAGCCGGCGAGTCTGCCGCCAAAAGCCAGTGGGAACTCGCAGTGGCGGGTGCGCAGAAAGCCGACAAGGATGCGGCTGCGGCTATGGTGCGCGTGGCGCGTGGCGGCGTGCGCGAGGTCGGAGCGTTGCTCGAGGACCAGTTCCTGATTGCCCCCTGCGACGGCGAAGTGTCCGTAATATATCCGCAGGAGAGCGAGCTCGTGGCTCTGGGCGCACCTATCATGACCATACAAAAGGACGACAACTGGGTCGTGTTCAATGTCCGCGAGACGGAGCTGAAGAACATCAGCAAGGGCAAGAAGGTGAAAGTCTACATCCCCGCGCTCGACCGCACAGAAGAGATGGAGGTATACTACATACGCGACATGGGGTCATACGCCAACTGGCAAGCCACCAAGGCCGGCGGCGACTATGACGTGCGCACGTTCACCGTCAAGGCTCGCCCGAAACGTCCGGTGCAGGGGATGCTCCCAGGCATGTCGGCAATCCTTGTGAAGTAACAACACCTCGAAACAACGCGCAATGTCAATAAGGTCAGGCAAGGGATTTGCGGCAGTGGCATGGTCAGCAACCAGGCTCTATGCCTCGCGCCCGGTCTACTGGGTGGGATTCTTCGTGCTGCCGCTGTTCATGTTCCTCTTTCTCGGGACTATTATGGACGGCGGACTGCCGCAGCGCGTGCCGGCGGCGATGGTAGACATGGACGGCACAGCCACGTCACGGCGCATGACACGCGACATCGGCGCAATGCAGATGGTAGACCTGCAATACAGCGCAGCCACATACTCCGATGCACGGCGGCTGATGCAAGAGGGTGACGTGTTCGGATATTTCGTCATACCCCCGCACTTCGAGGAGGATTTCATGGCCGGCCGTGGCCCGGAGGTGACGTTCTATATCAACATGGCGTACTACGTCCCCGCCAACCTGCTCTACAAGACGTTCAAGACCGGCGCGACATACCAGAAAGCCGGCATGCTGATACGCGTGGCAGAAGCGACAGGGCTTTCCGCCGACGAGCTGAAAGGGAAGATTAACCCGATAAGCGTGGTGTCGCGCCCGCTGGGCAACCCCTGGTTGAACTACCCCATGTACCTGTGCAACAGCTTTATCCCCGCCTCGTTGCAACTCATGATAATGCTTATGACCGTATTGGCGCTGGGCAACTGCGTCAAGTACGGGCGCAGCCGCCGTCTGCTCGCCATGGGCGACGGCTCGATAGTGCGCACCCTCGCCGGGATACTGCTGCCGCAAACGCTCGTATGGTGGGTGATGGCACTGTTCATGCAGTCGTGGCTGTTCGGCTGGCTCGGCTTCCCGATGCACGGCTCGTGGCTGTGGATTACGCTCTCCAACATGATGTTCGTCCTCGCCAGCCAGGGCTTTGCAGTGTTCATCTTCGGCGCGATACCCAACCTGCGCCTCGCCATCTCCTCATGCTCGCTGCTCGGCATACTGACATTCTCCGTGGTGGCGTTCTCATTCCCCGTTGAGAGCATGTACCCCGCAGTGGGGATATTCAGCTGGATACTGCCGATGCGCTACCAGTTCCTGATATACATGGACCAGGCTCTCAACGGCCTCGACATATACTGGTCTCGCATCTGGTTTGCGGCATACATAGCCTTCATGCTGCTGCCGCTCACACTGATGTGGCGCATCAAACGGGCATACCGCCAGCCGGTATATGTGCCGTAACCCCAGGAAAAGAAAGAAGATGATGAACAGGATAGGAAAATCATTCGCAGAGTTTGCCGACGCATTTGCAACACAGATGCGCATGGTCTGCCACGATGCCGGCGTGGTGCTGTTCTTCGTGTTCCTGCCGCTGGCATACCCTGTACTCTACTCGCAGATATACAATCCCGAACTGGTGCGCAACGTGGAGGTGGTGGTCGTAGACCATGACCGCACGCCGCTGAGCCGCGAGATGGCACGCCGCCTCGACGCGACACAGGAAGTCAATGTGCTGGGCTACGCCTCCGAGATGGGCGAGGCCCGCCGCGCCATGGCATCGCACAGCTGCTTCGGGATAATCGAGATACCGCACGGATTCGAGCGCAAAGCCTCCGGCGGCGAGGGGGCGCAGGTCATCATGTACAGCGACATGAGCCTGATGCTCCGCTACCGCAGCATACTGCTCGCGACAACCAACGTAGCCCTCGACATGGGCGCGGAGCTGATGTCAAGGCAGATAAACACGCAGATGCCGATAGCAGAGACCGTGTCGCCCGAAGAGCCGATGCGAATAGTATCCGAATATTCCGGCAACCCGAAAGCCGGCTTCGCCTCATACGTCATGCCCTGCGTGCTGATACTCATACTGCACCAGTGCTTAACCCTAGCTGTGGGGATGTGCGGCGGCACACGCCATGAGAACCCGCTGTCATACGTCGGACGCACGCTCGCCAGCCTGCGCCGCCACCACCTGGCCCGTATGCTCGGGCAGATGCTCTGCTTCTTCACCGTGGCACTGCTGCCCACAGTGTGGCTGCTGTACTACATACCGCTGATATTCCAGTTCCCCATGGCGGGCGACATCTGGCAGGAGCTGCTGTTCGTCGTGCCGATGATACTGGCGTGCATCAGCCTCGGGATGTGCCTGCAAGGGATAATATGGCAGCGCGAGGGGATATTCGTGATATGGGTGCTGACCTCCGTGATGTTCCTGTTCCTCTCCGGCATCACCTGGCCGCGCTTCGCCATGCCCACAGTATGGCATGCCCTGGGCGACTGCATACCCTCAACATGGGGGATAGAAGGGTTTGTGCACATGAACACCAACGGCGCGACACTCGCGCAAGCCGGCAGCGAATACACCATGCTCTGGGTGCTTGCAGCCGTATACACCGCAGCGGCATACTGCATACAGAGGTGGATAGTGGCGTCTGACCTGCGCCGCCGCATACTTCTCGCCCGCTGACAGCGCAATGTGAATAACTGAAAAATAATCGGTTAGGCATTGCACAGTCCAGAAAAAAGCATTACCTTTGCACCGTTTATTCCGCCACGGCTCGTGAAGTGGATGCGCGTATGCGCTCTCGCCCAACGGATTTAATTGTAAATCAATTATTTAGCAATGTACGCTATTGTAGAAATCAAAGGACAGCAGTTCAAGGCTGAAGAGGGCAAGTTCCTCTACGTGCACTATCTCGGCGAGGAGATGAAGGAAGGCGACAAGGTTTCCTTCGACAAGGTTCTCCTCCTGGATGCCGACGGCAAATTATCAATCGGCGCGCCTGCCGTAGAAGGCGCGAAGGTGGAGTGTGAGGTTCTCACCCCGCTGGTGAAAGGCGAGAAAGTCATCGTCTTCAAGAAAAAACGCCGCAAAGGCTACCGTCGCAAAAACGGTCATCGCCAGTACTTCTCCAAAGTGTTAGTTAAAACAATCGTAAACGCTTAATTTCCACAGATATAAGATATGGCACACAAAAAAGGTGTCGGTAGTTCTAAGAACGGCCGCGAATCACACAGCAAACGCCTCGGCGTCAAAATCTTCGGTGGATCAAAGTGCAAAGCCGGCAACATCATCAAGCGTCAGCGCGGCACACAGCACCATCCCGGTCTGAACGTGGGCATGGGCAAAGACCACACCCTGTTCGCCCTCATCGACGGCATCGTTGTCTTCACAACGGGCAAGGAGGGAAGAAAGTACATCAACGTACAGCCCTACGAGGCAAACTGACCACAGCACTGACCGCCCGTCAATCCCGGGCGTGAACGATAAAAGCCATAAGAGCCTAACAGCTTTTATGGCTTTTGTCTCTATTGCAAACGTGCCAACGTTCTATTTGCCACACCATGAAACTCCACTCCGCATTATTGTTGAGTTTTTTGAGCGTGTTTTTCCTCCTGTTGAAGCCATATAAAACGCCTCTTGTATCTCCGGTATGTAGAATCGTTTTTCCCTTTGAGCATTTCCAGATAATTGATTTTCCCGTCAATCACATTTACAAGACTCTTGTTGACGCCTTTGCAGAAATCATTGACGAATATTGCCTGAGCGCGGTCATATCCGTATTTCTCCCAAAGATGCAGAAGTGTCCGCAGCTGCTTGACGTAAGGCCTCGGCACATTTATACAATCGCTGACTACCACGCCTGTCACTTCTCTCCTTATGCCCGGTACGAATGTCCTGGTCTTTTTCTCGTTTATCGTCAAGCCGTGACGTGCGATAACCTTCCTGATTTCCTGCACCCAGAATGGACTCATCCGGCGGATAGCCTTACTATGGCTGAATGTAATGTCATCTGCATAGCGGGAATAGCGGCATCCCATACGCTCTGAGAGTCCGGACATCTCCTCGTCGAAGGATTTCAGGACAATATTGGAAAGCACCGGCGATGTCGGCGCACCTTGAGGCAGCACTTCAATTCCTTCCGAATTAGGGACAGTGCAAAGGCGGCATATCATGTTGATGACATCATTGCCGCCGAGGGATGCACCAAGTTCGCGGTGTAAAGCATTACGCACCATCCTCTTGGTAATGCTTGGAAAGAAATTCTCCAAATCGGTATTGAAAATGCAGGTCTGTCCCACATGAACCAGAGCGTTGTCTCTTATGCTCTTGCCGACCACAAACCCCATGGCGTAACCGGAAGGGACAAACAAGGACTGCAGCAACAGGTTGACCGCCGTCTGTATGGCCTTCAACTCCTTGACCGGCGCACTGATTTTCCTCTGGCCTCCCGATTTCTTGGGAATGTAGAAATCAACGTATGCAGACGCTCTTGCCTTGGCGGAGGCAAAACGCGACACCTGCCTTGCAGACATAGGGTTTGAGAAAGCCCACCCGCCAGTAAAAGGAGCGATGAAATTGAGGACTCGCAAGAAGTCCTTTAGGTTTTTGACGGGATAATCCTTCAGGTATTCAGCTATTTGTCCTCTCACAACTTGCAATTTTCAGAAGTATGAGGCATGAAAACGCCGGCTTTCCTTTCGTGTCCGGATGGCGTTTCCGCGACCGGGAGGGAGCGGAAACCGGGAGGCTTCGGCAATGTGCGCTCTGAGCCAGTAAGTGCATCCAGCATCATCGACCAATTTTTGGTCGGTGATGTTTAATGCACTACTGAAGCGAAGAGTGTGCAGAGCCCAAGCCGAATTGCAATCATTGGGGTGCGCCCCAATTTTCATGGGGCGAAGTCTGCCGGATGCAGCAGACAGGTTGCAAAGGACTGGCCGGCGTTTTCAATGCACTCTTTCCATGTTATGCCGCAAAGTTAGAAACAACGTATGAAAAATCATTTCATACATAAAACAGATTTTTCAGAATACTCCCATTTTTCGTAAAGCATCGTCATTTCAGAGGCTCTCTTAGCCACCAAGTCGCGCAACCAAACCGGTGCCAGGACTTCGATGTCATTGCCATGGCTCAATATTTCCTGAATGAAATCGTATGCCGGCGACATGAAATAGCCAAAGGTGACGAAACATGTACCGGTTTCAATCTCCTCCTGACTCTGATGAAGAGGCAATGACCTCATATATTTCGGCAACTCGCGGAAACACTTCAGAACGACTCGTGTCGGTTTCGAATAACTGTCCTGACAGACTCCGTAGAGATTGGCAAAGTAGCCTTTTGCCGAGAAATCTTCCGGATATTCAAACGCCTCATCCGTTAGTTCAAGTGATGTTATCCTGTCCAATGCGAAAGTGAGACGTTTGGCCTTGTCTGCGGTTTGACAGAGCATATACCACCTGCGCTTGAAAAGTTTGAGACACAGCGGCTCGAGAGTCCGTTCCTCGTCATTCCTGCTTTGAGAATGGAACGTTGTGTACTGGAACCTTATACGGCGATTTTCCTTCAGCGCAGACAAAAGGAGTTGTAGCCATTCACGTCCTCCGGGAATCGGCTCAAGAATAATCTTATCCGCAATGGCTCGGTTTTCGAGCAACAGCGTCTCTGTTGCCATGCTGTCGGTGAGCCAGCGGAGCGCTTCATTATTCTCGATTTCATCTTGATTGGCGATGAAATATTGGCTGTTCTCTCGCATGGAAGAACATTGGATGTCCACTCCCAATTCCGTAAGAATTGCTTGTCTGTGGTTGTGGAATGTGCGTTTGGACAACACCGTTCCCTTGTAGTTCAAGCATGAACGACTCCACTTGTCGCTTATCTCCCTGAAAGTGATTTTCCCGGCATCCAGAATAGTGTTGATGAGCCAGATATATTTGCGCATTGTCGAGTCAGCCATGTTGTATGATGATTAGACTGAATAGGCATCTGCATCAGTACTTGACTTTGTCGGGTTTGTCGGCCCATTTGCGGAAGGCTCTGGGCGCGTCCGTGCCGGTAACGTGCAAGCAGGGGATGCGCCGCTGCGCGGGCGACTTGCCGAGTTCCTCGTAAATGAACTTGTCGGAAAAGTCTATGGCATCGGCATCCTCCTTTGTGTTGCCGTAGAAAATCTTGCTCACGCCCGCCCAATAGAGTGCGCTCAGGCACATGGGACACGGCTCGCAGCTGCTGTAGACTATGCAGCCGGCCAGCTGGAACGTCCCGAGTTCGCGGCACGCAGCGCGTATGGCAGACACTTCGGCGTGAGCCGTCGGGTCATTCACCACAGTCACGGAGTTCACGCCAGTCGCTATCAGCTTGCCGTCACGCACTATCACTGCGCCGAATGGGCCGCCGCCGTTGTCTATGTTGTCGCTGGAGAGGCGGCACGCCATCTCCATGTATTTGGGGTCAAAGTCTTTGTCGTTCATATCCTGTTTTTCGCATTGCGTATATATTGAAACACAATCGGGGCGGCAATATTGTTTTTGGCGGCGACATATTGCTGCATTGCGCGGTTTTTCGTAATTTCGCAACATGAATTGGTCGCGGATAACATCTGCTGTACTCGCGTGTGTCCTGTCGTCAGCTTCGCTGTCGGCACAGCTGTCTTTGCCCGGAGGCGAGACACCGGCGGAGGGCAATGCCGCTGCGGGAGAGGACACGTCAGCGGACAAGCCACGCAAATGCGCATGGTCGCTGAGCGAGCCGCTCGGGCTGCGCTTCGATTCGACCATCGACACGCTGATGCTCAACTACCAGCGCCAGGCCATCCCCTCGCTGGTGAGCGACGCATACGCCTCTGTCGGCAACCTCGGCACTGAGGGGCAGAACCAAATCTATTTCGCACGGCCGCGACAGTCCACATTCTTCTTCCGCGACGCGCTCATGGCGTGGATTCCGACATTCGAGAACCGCCGCCTCTACAACGTGTTCACGCCCATGACCCTGGCCTCGTACAATTTCGGAGGCAACCGCGACAGCGGGCAGGACAGGCTGCGGGCGGACTTTGCCGGCAATGTCAACCGCCGAATAGGCATCGGCGCGTTTGCAGACTACCTGTATTCCAAAGGCTCGTATGCCAACCAGGCCGCAAAGGACTTGGCATACGGTTTCTCGGGCTATTATACGGGCGACCGCTACGAGGCGCAAGCGTTCTTCTACCA